>JAYTWN010000215.1:0-11004 GCA_043743435.1 Acidimicrobiia bacterium | reverse complement strand
TCCCCAGAAATCTCCCCTCCCGAGAGAACGACGACACCACCAGCAGCGAGCACCAAAGCAAGCGCGTTACGACGGGTCCGGGTAAGCCAGGCGGCCACCGCAATGGGGCCAATGAATTCAATGGTGACGCCCTTGCCTAGCGGTAACCGGTCGATGGCCAAAAAGAAGAACCCGTTCATGAGGGCGGTGGCCATGCCGAGCAATATTGCTGCCTTCAGATCCGGCTTGGTCCACTTCCCACCTATCCCACGGTTGAACACCAACAACGCAGCGGTAGCCCCCACGACACGAAGCCACGCCACTCCAATCGGAGGAACCTCGGCGAAGCGTTGCACAGCAATGGACGCACCGATGTACTGCGAAAGTGCGCTCACCATGAACAACAGTTCGACGGGGATCGCTCGCCTTGGATTGCTTTCCTCGGCGCCATTGAACACGGCCGTCGGGTCTAGCACGAAATGGCTGCCGTCCCGTCGTTGTGAGATGTTTCCGTGTTCTTGGACTTAAATGACGGATCTTTTCGGTTGGTTCGCTCTTTGTTCCGTTACTCGTCGTCGTTGTGGTTTTCAGTGCCGTGGCTGTTGACCTTCTCGGTTCGGGCCATCTGTATGGATCTGAGCGCAGTAGCCAATGATCGCTGTGGCTGCGGCCGAACCAGTCGCGAAACAGCCTTGAAGGAGGTACCCGCCGGTTGGTGCATCCCAGTCGAGCATTTCACCTGCAACGAAAACGCCGGGGTGTGAACGAAGCATAAAATGGCTATCTACTTCGCTGAGTGCCACTCCCCCGGCCGTTGATATGGCCCGGTCCAAAGGAAAGGTGCCGTCGATTCGGAGTGGAACGCGTTTCATCGCCGCGGCCATGTCACCAGCGTTATCAGGTAGAGCTGTGCCGAAACAATCCCGAAGGACCGCAACGGCCGGTGCACTCAAGCCACCGGATTTCCTCAGCCAGGTCGACACGGACATCTTGATGGCACGGTTCGCCAATCGTGCAGCAAGGTGTTCTTCCGAAACATCTGAGCGCAGATCAAGTTGGATGGTATCGAGATCGCTCGAACGGGCGTTGGCAACCGCTTGGCCGATGGCATAGGCGGCGCTGCCTTCAATGCCCTTGGGATCGATGAGGAGTTCTCCACGTTTGGTAGTACCGTCGATCGAAAGCGAAACGTTCTTGAGCGGTTGCCCGGCAAAGCGGGTCACATGTTCAGTCCACGAAATACGCAATCCACAATTCGAAGCGCGCAGATCATTGACAGCGATGCCATCTTTACGGAACACAGTGGCCCATGATCCGTCTGCGCCTAACCGTGGCCAAGTCGCTCCACCTAAGGCCAGGAGCACCGGTCCTCGGAGTAGTAGGTGCTTATTGTTCTTGTCAACGTCGGCCTGGGATGGTTGGGATGCTTGGGCTCGGGGCGGTACGCGTTTGAGGATGACAAGCCCCGAACCATCCGGGCTAACGGATTCATCGCCAACCACCGCTCCGTCGACCGTCGAAGTCAACGCAGAACGCAAAGCGGAAATCGTTGGCGTGAACCCGGCGAATTCCCAACCGCCCGCAAATTGCACCCCGAGGTCGACCAATTTGCGTAGCCAGGTGCGTAGTAGCGGCGTAGCTCGAAGGGCTTTAGGAAACACTCGACCGCTCGAACCCACGAATGTTTCAGCACCAAGATCATCTGCCCACCGGCGAAGCGCTTGGGTATCAAAGGCACGGACGGCATCTAGGATCTGCGTTGGGGGCTGAGGCCCGTCGGTTCTGTACCTGGTTAGGAAGGCATCGAGCGGTTCAGTATGCGTCAGGTTCAATCCGCCGCGGCCGGCTAAGAGCAGCTTGCGTCCGACACTCGGCATGCGGTCGTACACCGTGACGGTGAAGCCGGATTCCGCCAGCCGTTGTGCCGCGAACAAACCCGCTGGCCCGCCGCCCACCACGGCAATGGTTTGCATACTCGCCGTCATCGTCCACGACCCTAACCGGCTTCGCTGCCAGTAAGTTCTCGTCGGCTGCCCGTACGATCAGACAACAAGGTTCCCGATCCTCCCTGCCTGTCGGTAAGAAACCGCTGACGGGACTCTCAGCGAAGTGGAGATGGGGCCGTCAGAGAAGATAGGACTTCCGCTTCCCCCAACGTTTCACCCACAACGCAAAGGCCAGCGGGGTTGGGGATATAGGTGTCCCGCCGGTACGGTGTTTGGGTGCTTTTGGCCCTGCTGCGACGTAACCGTGACTACCGGACGGTGCTAACTGCCCAAATCATCTCCTTCGCTGGTGATTGGTTTGCCACGGTTGCATTTGCAGGGCTGGTGCTGGACCGCACAAATTCCGATTTGTTGGCCACCACCGTGTTTGTGGTTTCGGCGTTGCCGGCGTTTCTCGTCACCCCGTTTGCTGGACCGATGGCCGACCGGTACGACCGGAAACGCATCATGGTGATCTGCTCGATTTTGCAGGGTTTCGTCGCCCTCGGATTTTTGTTGGCCCAGAAAAACTGGATTGGCTTTGGCTTCGTTGCCCAAGGTGGCATTGCCGCCGTGGGTGCATTCTTTGGTCCAGCGTCACAAGCAGCCATCGTCAATCTGGTTGAGCCCGAAGATCTGGCCACGGCGACGGCGGCATCCTCATCGGTGTGGGGTGCGATGTTGGCCATTGGTTCAGGACTAGGCGCTCTCGTGGCCGCCAGGTTTGGGCGTTCGGTGGCGTTCTCGCTCAACGCCGCCAGCTTCATGGTGGCGGCGTTGTTGATCACCACGGTGAAGGGCAAAACTTCGCAGCTGGCGGCGGGCGCAGTTCGTCAACGGATGCGCCCGATCGCTGATTCGTTGGAAGCACTGCGCTATGCCCGATCGAACCGGCACATCAAGGCGTTCCTGCTTTCGAAAGCCGGATTTGGTTTTGGAACGGGGGTCGTTGGATTGCTCGCGGTGTTGGCGAAACGTCGGTTTGGTTCTGGTGACGGTGGCACCGGAATTCTGCTGTTTGCTCGTGGGCTGGGCGTGTTGATGGGCCCGTGGTTTGTGCGGATCGCCTACAAACGCGGCCTGCCTGGCGTGGTCGCGTGCTGTGGGGTTGGAGCCATGATTTACGGAGTGGGCTACTTGTTTGTGTCGTGGTCAACGGCGCTGATGTTCGCGGCATTCGGAGCATTCGGGGCACATCTTGGCGGCGGCATGCAATGGTCATCAGTGATTTTTGGGATTGCGAAAACCGCACCGGATGAAGTTCGCGGACGGATCGGTGCCGCAGATTTTGCCCTGGTGACGTTCTCCATGAGCATCTCGTTGGCGCTGGCTGGTTGGGCGTCAAGCAAGTGGGGCCCCGTTTCCACCATCCGTGTGTTGGCGCTGGTGCAATTGGGTTGGGGCGCACTGTTTTTGTTTCTCACCCGCGAACTTCGGGCCGAGACCGCTCATATGGCAGAGCAGCAGCAAACCGCTCCCACCTAATAATCTGCCCACTTACTATCGTCTGTGGGGAAGTTTGTTGCTTTGTTGCTCCAGGTGGCACTTTGCGGGCGTATTCGGTACGGTTACGGAACTTTCGCCTGTCCAACGCCTTGACACGAGGAGAACACCATGACCTACGCCCCGAATACCCGGCGGTTTTTCGACGCCGACAGCCACATTATGGAACTCCCCAACTTCCTCAAGCTCTACGCCGACCCCGAGATTCGTGACGACATGCCCGAGGTCAGCTACTCGGCCTCGCTCGTGACCGACGACGAAGTGGCCGAGCAGAGCAACTTCGCGAGCAGATGGGCTTCACCCCGTTCGTGTTTGTGTGAACGTTGTGATTGCCAACACCCATGAGTTTCAATCCGCACGTTCGATGCTTAGGTGATCAGGTCGAGGTAGCCGTGTTCGGCCAGGAAGGGCACGAGGCCTTCGACGACGTCAAGCTCAGTAACATCGTCTAGGTGCACCCATTTTGCTTGGGCGGCGTCATCACCGGCTACGGGGCGTCCTGGAGAGAGTACGTCGACGGCGAAATCCATAATCACGTAATGGAACCCCTCGCCTATTCGCTCGACCCAGCCCAGAAACTTGTTGCAAACCACTTCGATTCCGGTCTCTTCAAACACTTCCCTCACCACTGCGGCTTCGAGCGACTCGCCGAATTCCACCCGGCCACCCGGGATTGACCACTGACCCTTGGCAACACCACGTCCGCGTTGGATCATCAGGAGCCGGTCACGATCAACGGCGATTCCACCGACACTAATTTCAGGTCGCCCAGTGAAGTACGACGCCGGAACTTCGACGATGGAGTCGCTCATTGGGAAGCTCAGGCTAACGGGGGTTCAACCGGCGCAGCCGTCGGCGTAAGGGTCGAAGGAACGCCTTGGCGAAGCGGTTGAGGCGGATCAAGCAACGGTACGTGCACCGTTAATAAGCGCGCTTTCATACCAAAGGTTTCGAAAAAGTTCTTGGTTTCTCGAGCCCCGGGCAGTGCATAGGAATCAACGCCAATGCAGCCTCTGGTTCGACACCAAGCCAACACCTGTTCGAGGAGGAGCTCACCAGCACCCAGTTGTCGGCCGTCGGGGTGTACACCGAGTTCGTCGATACTGCCGAGCAGCTGACTGTCGGGAAGGGTATGGAGACGAACGTAGGCCCAACCGATCAGGGCATCATCACTAAAGGCTCCGAATAAGTGGGCTTGGTCGACAGCAACCGTGGCGAGCATGGTTTCAATGGTGGTGCGCACAGCTTCGGCAAGAAACAATGGGCCGCCACGCTCATCGGAGAGCTCCGTAGCGATCACTGCACGAAGGGCTCTCAGACCAACGTCACCCTCAAGATGTTCTGCGGCGATGGGGCGACAAGTGATTTCCATTCGTGTGTTCCTACAGCCCCGAAAGTACGCGCGCTTACTGCGCAGCATCCAACAGGCGAGAAACTCCACCAAGGATCGTTTGGCGATTTCGGTGCGACGCTTCATAACCGGCGATTGCTCGCAACTGGGCGGGCGTCAGGGCTTCAAGGAGGCCAACTACGGAGGAAGCGGGAAGATCGTCATAGCTATCAAGACCGAGATCGTTCACGGTTGGAAGCAAGGCAACGGATTGCGCAGCGGATTTCGTGTTTGGCGCCTTCGCCGCGGTTGACTTGGAACCGGATGTTTTGGAACCGGTTGCCTTGGTGACAAGAACTTTCGGACCCGATGCCTTGGGGACAACAGCTTTCGGGGCGACTGCTTTCGCAGCACTTTGTTTCGCGGCACTTTGTTTTGCGGCACTTTGTTTCGCAGCGCGTTGTTCCGACGGAGCCGGCTTGGGTCTGGCGGCTTTTTTTGCAGCAGGTTTTGGTGAGGGCGTTGGTGAGGCCGCCGGCTTAGTCGCATCGTTTGGCTTGGTCGTAGCTTTTGCCTTTGGTGCAGCCTTGGATTCGGTATTGGTCAGATAGGACCGCACGGATTCGGCTACGGCTTTCAGCTCAGCGTCGACCTTGCGCTTGGCCATCGGCACCACAAACTTGCCGATCATGTTCGCGGCCTTTTTCTGCGACTCGATCTTGGCCCTGCTCGCGGCCCACAACTTCGGGACCGACGCCACAAAGCCCAGCGGCTCCAAAATCACCGATTCCAACAAGTTCCGTAACGGCTCAGGAGGGCTGAACATCCGGCGTTCAGGATCAACCGGAGCGCTCCGAGATCCGGAAGCACCAGAGAATCGAACCACGCCAGTTGATCGGGAGCTTTCAGTTGGTCGCTTCGAAGCCACGTAAAACGCTCACTTTCACATTCGACCGCTCGCCGAGCCAACACCGTCGGTAACGACAGGCCAGCTCAGCAAAAGCCGCACAAAGAACTACAAGAAAAGAAACTAAACGCAGTCTCGACAGAGCGTTGATTGCTTGTCGGCTAACTGGCTTGGATGCTTCACCAGGAAGCACGACTGGCAGACAAACTCATCGGGACGCTTCGGGATAACCACCGAGGCACTGTCGGAGGGGTCACCAGAATCGGGAACATCATCGTCGTCGATCTCGATTTCTTCGATAACGAGGCGTTCCTTGAGGATCACGTCGAGGGAGGCCTCAACATCATCGGGGTCAAGCACGTCTTCGTCATCGTCGGATTCGTCCTCAGCAGTGGTTGATGGAACGATCGTGGCGCCTACGTCGAGGATATCGTCCTCCACGAGCACGTCTTCACCGAGCTCGTCGCCCAGATCGTCGTCGCCCAGGTCATCCTCGCCCAAGCCCATGTCGTCCTCGTCGAGGTCGTCTTCGCTGAGGTCAATGTCGTCGAGGTCACCCTCTAGATCGGCATCGGGATCGCCTTCAAACGCCTCGTCGCCCCCAACAGGAGTTTCTTCTTCCATAGCGTCATCTACGAAGTCATCGCCATCGGCGTCTTCGGGTGGTGCAACGTTTTTGGGCTTCTTTGGCATCAGATCTCCGCAACAACAAATAGAGCGTTTCCTAGAGAATCAGAGCGCTAAGCGCACCAACTCGTAGGTTTCGGCGGCGCAGTGTAACCCTGTGCTTTTTGCATCTTGCGCCAATTCGTCAGAAAATCCTGTGACGCCCGCCACGTGTGAGCATTGACCGCCGTTTTTGGGCCGAAAACGAACGTTTTTCTCATCGATATCTCAGCCAATCCGGCCCGAGCACCAAAAACCGAACGGGCTCATCTACCCAGCCGGGGAGTCGACGATGGCTGCCGTGGCTCTTCTCCCGGGGCGTTTGGCGATGAAAATAGCTTGAGGTAAGCGCTCTTTCACTTCCGAAGCATGCGTCACCACCAAAATTTGCCGAAAACGGGCACTGAGCTGGGTGAGGGCACCCAACATTCGGTCTTTTCGGTCAACGTCGAGCGAAGCCAACGCCTCATCGAGCACCAGCAAACCAATCCGCCCGCCCGCTTGGAAGCGCACCTGTTCGCTGATGGCTACCCGTAAGGCCAAGTTGGCCAGATCCACTTCGCTGCCCGAGAATCGCTCGCTCGGATAGGCAATGCCGCTATCAACAATTTTGATGGCGTAAGTCTCAGCGTCAATCTCTAAGCCCTCGTAGTCTCCCGCGGTGAGCTCATTAAACAACGCACTGGCTTCCAGGCTGAGCCGGGGGCCGACGGTGGTGACAATGGCTTGGCGGAAACCGTGCAGCAACTCTGCGGTGCGGGATAGGTACCGGGCGGACTCACTCAGCTCCAGTGCCTGTTCATGTTGTTTGAGCGCCTGTTTGTGTTGCGCCTCAGCGGCAGCCAAACGTTGTTCGGCCAGGGCGAGGGTGCGTTTGGCCTTGTCGTCGGTGGTGCGAGCGGCCACGTGGGCGGCCTTAATCTCGCTGAGGCGCTCCTGTTGGGCAAGCCAGGCCCTCGGATCATACCCCAAGGCATCGAGATCACCACGGAGCGTTTGGCGTTCCAATTCAGCGCCACTCAGCCGCGCTTGGGCTGTTTCCAAATCTGCTTTGAGTTCTGGCTCTCGATGGAGTTGCGCTTGCAAGGTAGATCGACGGGCATCAAGGCTCCGTTCCTGCTCGATCTCGCCCTGGAGTGAAACCATGGCCCCCCGAACAGCGCTGCGATTGCTGAGGAGAACATCTCGACGGTCGCTGACGCCCGCGTGCTCATCGAGAGCGGCAATCCGGTCGACCAAGGCGACGGTTCGTTCCACGGCGACAGCTCTGCGGGTCCGGGCCTGCTCGGAAGCGGCGAAGAGCTTTTGGGCCAATTCAAACTGCTTTTGTGCCAAGGTTTTAGCTTCGGTCAGCTTGGTCACTTCTGCCTCAGCGGACCGCTGTGCCTTGGCTGCCTCACCCACCAATGCCGTGGCTTGGGCCAGCTCGGCTGATCGATGCTCTCGAACGCTCGCGCCCCCGTCGGCAATCGTCTGCCCGCACGTTGGGCATTCCGGAACCCCATCGAGAGCGTCGACGTTTTCCAACGACACCCGACACGTTGCTTCAGCCGCTTTGGCTAACCGGGTAAGTGTGGCCGTTTCCGAGGCGTGTTCGCGAGCAAATTCCCAAGCGGCAACCACGGCATCAACCGGTGCTCGTTGCGGTTCGGATACCGCATCAGCCTCGGGCAACAAACGCAGTGCACCATGGGCCTCATCAAGCTGCGTCAACAAGCTCAACAGCGAAGCTTGGGACCCGCGATCCGCTTCGTTGCGCTGTGGAGGTAGGGCTGCAAAATCAACCGCTGACGCTTCCAAATTATTCAACGCCGTCTGCAGACGATCAAGCTGGGTTTGGGCATCATCCCGAACTGATCGTGCCGCCCGGCCCTTGGCGGTAATCAACTCATAGATGCGGTGCACATCTTGGAGTCGGGCACCTTCAACCGCAGCGACGTTTTCCTGTTGGTAGGCCTCCGCCAACACGTTGGCCGTTGCTTCTCCAGCGACTAGCGCAGCATCGACCGCCACTTCACACGTCTCGACTGCCGCACCCAATTCTTGAAGCTGTGGGAGGAGAGCGAGGAGTCGTTCATGAGTGGTTCGGGCCGTTTTGGCGTCAACTCGTGCCGCATCGCGGGCTTTTTCCAACGGGGTAATGCCGAGCAGTTGGAGAATCAATTTGCGGCGTTGATCGGGAGCAAAATCGCTGAAGGCCGCCAGCTGCTTTTGTTCAGCAAATACCGACGATCGAAACGCTGCTTCGTCCATACCGATGGTGGAGCGAAGGTACTTGCCGACCTCAACGGGCCCATCGGCGGCAACGGAAGATCCAAGCGTCACACGGGCCTTGACGGTGGAGTTCACTCCCGAAAGCGAACGGCGCACCACAAAGTGATCCTCGTCGTGCACGAAGCCGATTTCCACCACGCATTCGCCTGTGGAACCAGCCGTTCGAATGTCACCCTTAGCGGTTCGCGCCCGCCCATACAGCGCCCACGTAATCGATTCCAGCAACGACGATTTCCCTGCACCATTGGGCCCGTAAATGCCCACGAGCCCAGGCGGTAGCTCCAAGTCCAGAGACTCGAAAACGCGGTAGTTCCGCAACGTGATGGAAGTGATTTGCATACGTACTAACTATTTTTCAATGATCCCGAACAAACGACTATCGATAGAGACACAACGACCTAGTCGTTGCCGGTCTCTTGAGCGCTATCGATGGCCGCGTTGAGATAGTCCTGGCCGGTGGTGCGAATACGGTCTGCATCAAAACCATCGGTGTCTTGATCACCGAGGTACGTGGTCCAACGAGCAGCGATCGTTGCGAGCTCCGGCAAATCATCCATAACCCGCGTGGTGGCGGCGTAAACGGGATCAAGCTTGACGTGTAACAGGTGCGATGTTTCATTGAAAATCCGCGGTAGATCGAGCAGGCGATACACCTCGGGTTCGATCAAATCCAAGGTGAGTCGAGCCACGGCACCTTTGGGTAACGCCGTCAGTTTCTCCAGAATTTCTTCTTGAATATCAGCCGGGCCCCGACCCGCTGCATACACAAAATCGGGAGTCAGGAGTAGACGTTGACCGCTCAAGCCATGGTGATCACAAACACCCGATTCGGTATCGAGCAGTACAAAGCCTTTGGGTTTTGCAGGATCATCGCCGAAGCTAAACGTATCGGTTGAACCGGCATACCAAACGCCGGGCTTCACCGTGGTGTGCACGTGATAATGACCGAGCAGGACATGATCGGATCTCAGTTCCTCGTCGGCAATTTCGATCTCGTTCATATCGGCGTAGCGACGTTCCACACTGTGCACCAACGGGTGGGTGAGCAACACGTTCACCCGGTCTAACGAGCGATTGCGATCTGCTTCATGCAGCGCCTCAATAGCGTCCTCGGCGGTTTTGGTTTGTGGCACGGCATGGACCCGAAGGCCAGGCAGATCGAAGTGCTCGTAACCCAAGCGGTAAGCAAAGTTGAACTGAGGAAACGCATCAGCCAACACCGCATAGGGGTTACCCGTACCGGGGAGACGCGGCGTGTCATGGTTCCCAGAAATCGCCACCAGACCAATCCCGTGATCACGAATGGTGGCCAGAGCACGCATGGCCACTCGAAAGCTTCGGTAATTTGGCCGTGGATGATCGAACACATCGCCGAGCCACACCATCAGATCGGGCTTGGTGGCAAGTGCAGCTTCAATCGCCGCTTCAAAAGACTGCTCAAAATCGAATTCGCGCGCGTTTACCCCGTCAGCCGTAGTGGCCGTGGTTGCCGTACGCCCCAGATGAGCGTCGCCGATGGCTGCAATTCGCATAGGTTCCAGCATGCCCGATGGCTATGACACAAACGTGGCGATTGCCGTGGTTTCTTGCCTTGGGTCGCTTGTCCGTGTATTCGGTCCGACGCTGTCTGATCAATCAAGCCAACGAAGCCATGGCTCAGCAGGAGGCGCATCCCGCTGTTCGTGGAGGCATCTGTCCGTTCGAATTCTCCGCACGAGGCCTCGAACCGCTCAGCGTGATTGAACGTTGGGCTTAACCGAAAGCGATCACTCCGGCTACACCGCCAAGGATCAAAGCACTCGCTAGGTACTCGGCTTTTCCGTGTTGGTCTTTGAACCAGAATCGCGAAACGGCAAAGGTGAACAGCAACTCGATTTGCCCCAGCGTGCGAACCCGAGCGGCATTTTGCAGCACAAACGCCAAGGCCCAACATGCCGACCCACAGACACTAAGCACACCTACGATAGCGCTTGACCGCCAATGCACCAAAGCCAGTCTTGCCTGACCGGGCTCTCGCACCACCAGATAGCTGCCATGGACAACGGTTTGTAGCGAGTTCATCACCGCTAGTGCGACGATGGCCTTCACCGGAGCCGACGACCCACTGAGATCCTTCGTTGCAGCTCGTATGGAAACTGCGGCAAGCCCAAAGAGTCCACCGGCCAGCGAACCGTACAGGGCAGCACCGTCGGTGAGCACGGCCGAAGTGAACCGCTGGCCCTTGGTAACCAACAGGGCCACGCCAACCAAGCAGACAACGATGGCCAAATAGCCGCCGAGGTGAAATCCCTCTCCCAAAAACACCAGCGAAAAGAGCGCTACCTGGACGACTTCGGTCTTCGAAAAGACGGTCCCGATGG
>JAYTWN010000214.1:0-5398 GCA_043743435.1 Acidimicrobiia bacterium | reverse complement strand
AGTTGTTTGCGTTCACGTACGGCGTCGGCGGCCCGGAGGGAGTCGGCTTGGGCAATGGCGAGTTCTTTGCGGAGCCGAGCGTTTTCTTTGACGAGTTCGCCGTAGTTGAGTTTTTGGCCGACGGCGTTGCGGATGGGTGCCGTCACGGCAAGGCCTAGGGTCCGGGCGGGTCGGAGCGCGCTCTTTACTTGACCCCGAGCAGAGGAGAGAGAGGCGTTGAGGGCGAGCAGTGTAAGGCTCGAAAGCACTACTACCCCAACGACAAAACGGGAACCCGTTGACTGTTCCGTTGGCACGCTTCAATCCTACTGACCCCTCGACGCGGATGGTGCCGAAACCTGAGGGGCAACCGACTCTTCACGAACGCACCACGACTTAGGCCCTCTGGCTCTCAGTTCGGCTTCTTATGGTGATTGTGGTGATTATGGTGACTTCTTCGTTTGGGGTCAGTTTCGGTTGTCGGTGCTGAGCAGGCCCTTGAGGGCGTCGAACTCTTCGAGGCATTGACCGGAGCCGATGGCCACGGCAAACAGTGGATTTCGGGCCACTTTGACGGGCATGCCGGTTTCTCGGGCTAGGCGAATTTCTAAACCTTTTAGCAGAGCTCCGCCACCGCTGAGGTAGATGCCCTGTTCCATGATGTCGGCGGCCAGTTCCGGTGGTGTTTTGTCCAGGGTGACTTTTACGGCATCGCAAATCGCGGCAACGGGTTCTTCAATGGCGTCACGTACTTCTTGGGTGGTCATGACTACGGTTTTGGGAAGTCCAGAGCGCAAGTCTCGTCCCCGGACCTCGGCGCGAAGTTCCTGGTCGAGTGGGTAGGCCGAACCGAGGGCAATTTTAAGTTCTTCGGCGGTTCGTTCGCCCAGGGCGAGGTCGAATTCCTTGCGAGCAAAGTTAATGATGGCTTCGTCGAGTTCGTCGCCGCCGATGCGGATGGATTGGCTGGTAACGATACCGCCGAGGGAGATGACTGCCACTTCGGTAGTTCCGCCACCGATGTCCACGATCATATTCCCGGTAGGTTCGTGCACAGGTAGGCCCGCACCGATCGCTGCGGCCATGGGTTCTTCGATGATGTGTACTTTGCCAGCGCCTGCGTACTGGGCGGCGTCTTGTACGGCACGCATTTCCACGCCGGTGATGCCCGAAGGGATACAAATCACCATGCGTGGTTTGGCAAAGCGCCGCTGGTGAACCCGGTGGATAAAGTACCGGAGCATTTTTTCGCAGACGTCAAAATCGGCGATAACACCATCTTTGAGCGGGCGAATGGCTTGGATGTGGCTGGGGGTCCGCCCAAGCATGCGTTTTGCTTCGAGGCCAACCGCTACCGGTCGCCCTACTCGGGTGTCGATGGCAACAACTGAGGGTTCATTGAGCACAATGCCGCGGCCACGCTCGTACACCAGCGTGTTTGCTGTGCCGAGGTCAACCGCTAAATCTCTTCCGATGAAGGAGTTCATTGATGTCCAATGGAGTCAGGTCGCCAGGTGGCGAGCCCATCAAGGGTAGGCCCTTTCGCTCGGCTGAAAAAATACCGGACGCAATGGGCTCAAACACGCTTCCCGTCCGGGTGAAACCCCGGGCCGGAAAGCGAAACTTCTTATTGTGTCAAGTTATGGAAAGAACAGTCCTATTTCGCGGGCTGCGGCTTCTGCTGAATCGGAACCGTGGACGAGGTTTTCCGTGAACTCGATGCCGAGGTCACCCCGAATGGTGCCGGGGGCAGCGTTGCGGGGGTTGGTGGCGCCGATCATGGTGCGGGCGACTTGCCAGGTGTCTTCCGGTCCTTCAATCACGGCGAGACAGGCTGGCCCGCGAGTAATAAAGCTCACCAGGTCGGCGAAAAAGGGCTTGCCTTCGTGTTCGGCGTAATGTTGCTTCGCAGTTACCTCGTCGATCGTGCGCATTTCTACGCGAGCCAGCGTGAGGTTGCGACGCTCGAAACGGGCAAGGATTTCCCCAACGAGGCCACGTTCAACGGCGTCGGGTTTGCAAATGATGAAGGTCTGGTCCATAGCAGGCGTACATGGTACTCGCAGGGAACCCGCTTCCTTTCGGCTACAGCAGCAACGGCTGGCCAAGTCGTTCTGGTTATCGCTTGAGTAGGTATTCGCGGGCGGCGGCTACGAGGTACAGCGATCCGCAGATAACTACGCAGTCGTCTTCGTCGGCCATGGAGAGGGCTCGGGCGATGGCTTCCTCTACACCAACGGCGATGATGGGGTTTGCTCCGATAGTGCGGGCCGCATCCGCGACGTCGGCTGGGTGTTGTGCCCTGAGCGAGGGTGGCGCGCAGATGATCACGGCTTTGGCAGAGCGGGATTCAAGGGCGGTCAGCATGTCCACGGCATTGCGTCCGTTGAGGAATCCCACGATCAGGATCCGTCCGGGGTTCGCAGTGAACTCATCGTTAAGCGCGCTTATGAGGGCTCGGGCGCCGGCGGGGTTGTGGGCGCCGTCGAGCATGACGAGGGGTTCGCGTTGCAGGACTTCCATGCGCCCGGGGTGGCGAACTGCGCCGAATCCGTTGGCAACTTCAACATCGGTGAGTGGGCTTCCGGAGAATGCTTCCACGGCGGTTAGGGCCAATGCGGCGTTTTCGCCCTGATGAGATCCGTGGAGGGGCAGGTGAATGCCCGAGTAACTGGTGGTGGGGGTTCGTAGGGTGAGGAGTCGTCCACCCACGGAGGTTCGGTTGGCGTCGCAGGCAAAATCGACGCCGTTGATGAGTACCTGGGTGGCGCCCGCAGCGTGGGACTCGCGTACGAGGTACTCCTGAATTTCCGGGTCGGTTTCGCCGATAACAACAATCGATCCGGGTTTCACGATGCCGACTTTTTCGCGGGCTATGTCGAGTTTGGTGTTCCCAAACCACTCTTGGTGGTCGAGTTCGATGTTGGTGATGACCGCTACTCCCCCGTCACCCACATTGGTGGAGTCCCATCGTCCACCGGCGCCTACTTCGATTACGGCTGCGTCTACGGCGACGTCATTGAAGTACCGGTACGCAGCTGCAGTGAGTAGTTCGAAAAAGGAGCACATTGCGCCCGAGGCACCTTCGGCTCGGGCTACGTCTCCCATGACTTCGCCGAACGCTATGTCGGTGATGGGTTCGCCGTTCAGGCTGATTCGCTCGTTAACCCGTCCCATGTCGGGGCTGGTGAACGTCCCGACGGAACCGAACGTGCCCAGCAGTTCGGTGACCATACGGGCCACGGATCCCTTGCCGTTGGTGCCGGTGATGTGCACAAATGGCGTGTCAAGCTGCGGGTCACCGAGCAAGGCCAAAACTCGACGCAGACGATCAAGCGATGGTGGGTTTTGATGACGGGCAGCGGCTGGCCGGGCGAAGGTTGTGGTGTCGTCCGCGGCGAGGTTCAGGAGGCCGGTTTCGGCATTGATGTGACGGTCAAGAAAGGCTCGCGCCTCTTCGTAGCGCAAGAGATTTCCTTTTGCTCAGCTCGCGGCGCGGCGCGGACGTTCGGCTTTTTCCACCGGAAGATCGGAGCGCGGAACGAGCGTTGGGTTGACCTTCTCCAGCACCACGCTGGCATCAATCACGCAGCGGCCAATGTCGGAGCGGCTCGGCAGGTCGTACATCACGTCGAGGAGGACTTCTTCGAGGATGGCACGCAGGCCACGGGCACCGGTTGCTCGCAGCAGGGCTTGATCGGCGATGGCATCGAGGGCATCGGCTGAGAATTGCAGGTCCACGCCATCGTATTCGAAGAACTTCTTGTACTGCTTTACCAACGAGTTTTTGGGCTCGTCAAGAATGCGCACGAGGGCTTCGCGATCAAGTTGCGAAACTGCCGCGATCACTGGCAAACGGCCAATGAATTCAGGAATCAAACCGAATTTCATAAGGTCTTCAGGGAGGACTTTGCCGAACAGTTCACCGTTGTTGCGTTCGGCTTTGGTTTTGATCGAAGCGGTGAAACCCATACCTTTTTGGCTCACTCGGTTTTCGATAACTTTTTCGAGACCAGCAAATGCTCCGCCGCAGATGAACAAGATGTTGGCGGTGTCGATCTGAATGAATTCTTGGTGGGGGTGTTTGCGTCCGCCCTGTGGCGGAACCGAGGCAACAGTACCTTCGAGGATTTTCAGAAGAGCCTGCTGCACCCCTTCACCGGAAACATCACGGGTGATTGAAGGGTTTTCACTTTTGCGGGCGATCTTGTCGATTTCGTCGATATAAATGATGCCCATTTCGGCTTTTTTGACGTCGAAATCGGCAGCTTGGAGCAGTTTGAGAAGGATGTTCTCCACGTCTTCGCCCACATAGCCGGCTTCGGTGAGTGCGGTGGCGTCAGCTATGGCCAACGGTACGTTAAGCATGCGGGCCAACGTTTGAGCAAGGTGGGTCTTGCCACAGCCGGTGGGGCCGAGCAGCATGATGTTAGATTTGGAAAGCTCAACGTCGGGGCTGCGATCGCCGCCACGCTCAACGGAAGAGTTGCCAGCCTGCACACGTTTGTAGTGGTTGTAAACCGCTACCGAGAGTTGCTTTTTGGCTTGTTCTTGCCCGATGACGTAGTCATCAAGGTAAGCGTGAATTTGTTTGGGTCGCGGAAGCTCATCGAAACGAACTTCGGGATCACCGGAGAGTTCTTCCTCAATAATTTCGTTGCACAGATCTATGCATTCGTCGCAGATGTAGACACCTGGCCCAGCAATGAGTTTTTTGACCTGTTTCTGTGATTTCCCACAGAACGAACACTTCAGCAGATCCCCGCCGTCACCAAATTTAGCCACAGCAGTATCCTAAGCGCTCGTACGAATTTGTTCTTGGATGGGAGTACGTGAATTCCGGCGTGTTACCGGGCGATGGCCATGACGTCAGCGATGTCGCGGGTGGAAATAACCTCGTCAATGAGGCCGTATTCGACTGCTTCGGCGGCGCCGATGATGTAGTCACGCTCGGTGTCCTTAGAAATTTTCTCTACCGATTGGCCGGTGCACTCAGAGAGAACGGCATCGAGCATTTCGCGCATACGCAAGATTTCGCGGGCCTGAATTTCGATGTCTGAGGCTTGGCCTGCCGCACCGGAGTAAGGCTGGTGAATCAGGATGCGGCTGTTCGGAAGCGCAAATCGCTTGCCTTTGGCACCGGCGGCGAGGATCACGGCAGCGGCCGATGCGGCTTGTCCGTAGCAAATGGTGGAGACGTCGTTGCGAATGAAGCGCATGGTGTCGTAGATGGCCATGAGGGCGGTGATTTCGCCTCCAGGGGAGTTGATGTAAATACTGATGTCTTTGTCGGGATTTTCCGATTCAAGGAACAACAGTTGGGCACAGATGAGGTTGGCGACCACGTCGTCGATGGGGGTGCCGAGGAAAATGATGTGTTCTCGGAGCAGGCGGCTGAAAAGGTCGGAGTAACGCTCGC
>JAYTWN010000213.1:0-4251 GCA_043743435.1 Acidimicrobiia bacterium | reverse complement strand
CGTCGATGGCGGCCATCGCGGAAAATTCTGCGCACTTTGCCGGGCCTTCTGGCTCTGGCAATTCTTAATATCACGCAGTAAGTGGAATGAACGCGTACGGGCATCCGCATATCTCTTTGATTGGGATGATGGGGTCGGGGAAAACATCGATTGGTCGTCTAGTGGCGAAGTATTTGGATTGGCCGTTTTTGGATGCGGATTCGATGTTGGCGGAGCGGGTGGGTTGTTCCATTTCCGATATATTCTCCAATCGTGGTGAGGAGTGGTTTCGGGACACGGAATCCGAAGTGCTCGCTGAACTGGCTCTCTCGGTTACGCCAAGTGTGTTGTCGGTTGGCGGTGGGGCGGTGCTGCGTCAATCCAACCGGGATGTGCTGCGTCGTGCGTCATTGGTGATTTGGCTCCGAGCCACCCCTGAGACGATCATCGAGCGGATTGGTTCCCAGCCCGGACGTCCGCTGCTCGATGAGGATCCCGAGGGTGTTATTCGTCGTCTCAACGAGGAACGTACGGCCATTTACCGCGATGGTTCCCATGAAGCGATCGACGTTGACGACCTTCGGATTCACCAGGTGGCCGAACTTATCGTTGCGGTGTACGAAGCCCAGCGCACGATATAGGGGCCTGTGTCCTTTGGTTGAGTTTTCGCCGAGACGAATTACTGTGAATGGGCACTGTGCGCGTTCGAGGTCCAGAGTCAGGACAAATCTTGAGAAGTCTGGTTTTCAAGGTTCTTCCCTCGCCGCGCCATATGTGAAACTTCTTAGCAACAGGTGAAAGGAACGTCACACATTCCTGCTCTCACCCTGAAGAACGGCGCGTGAACTCGCAGTACGGGGTTGCGAAGTCGTTGACGTTCTACGAGATGCATTATCAATGCGAGCAGGAGTTCCTCAAGTGATGCACGATTTTGGGCCATTCAAACCTAAGCACCAGGGCTTCGTACCGCGTGACGGTTCCGAGATGAAAGTTTTTTCCCGGGCGTCGCGAGTGAGGATGAGGGTAGGAGCGGCTTTGCTCGCCACGGTGGTTTTGGTAAGCGGGGGAACTGCTGCAACGGCAGGGGCCACACAAACCCCTACGACCGATGCAAATGGGGCAGAAGGGGCTCGTCAAACCAGTTACGACAAGGTCGAGTCCACGCCATCGTCGGCCAATCTGTCGGTGGTACTTGGAGCCCCAACCGGTCAGCTTCGAAGCCGGCGCAACGTTGAACTTCGATGGCTCTTTGATCGGCCAGTGGTTGATCTCGGTGGCATTGGCGAGCAACCGGACCCAGCGCAGTTCGTCACCCTCGAACCTGCTGTCGATGGCAAGTTTCGTTGGGCCTCCACTCGGCTGTTGGTGTTCACGCCCAGCGCCGAGCTCCTTCCTGCGGCCACGACCTTCAAAGCGACGCTGCAGGGCCTCACGGCCATTGATGGAACCGCGCTGAGCGCCCCGTCAACCTTGACGTTCAACACGCTGCCGGCGATTTGTTCGTTGGTGGACATCAATATCCCGCGGGTTCGAGTGAGCTGCACCGGTGCCCCGGTCCCAGAGGACGTTGCCTCGAAAACCTCGCTGTCCTTAACGCCTACGAACTTTGATGCTGCCGCTGCACAGCCCACGCCGGCGGACTTAGCTCGAATGGTGGCCATTGATCCCAACGCAAAACGAGATTTCCAAGATCGATTGTCGCAGTTGGCAAATCGCAAGCAGCTGTCCATTCCCCTGCGTTACACCGACCTGGGTCCTTGCGAACTTGACTCACCGAACGGCAAACTTTGCTATCAGTTCAGCACCACGAGACCGCTGCCAAACGATATGACCGCGGCCGTAAAGTTCGCTTCGGGCATTCGCAGCCTTGAAGGCCCGTTGCTGGGAAAAACAAAAACGGAAGGTCGAATTCCGCTACCCACCAGTACGTTCCTGGACACCACGGGTTGTCGTGTCGACTGTGAACCAAATGGGTACGCCTTGGGAACCGTTGGACCTACGATGCGTCCGAAAGGGGCAGATGGTTTGGTTCAGGTAACCGATCTCGGGACGAAAAAAACCACGACCTATCAACTTCCCGAAGATGCAACCGACAGTGATACCCCCGCGAATTTTGAGGCTCCTCTCTCGTTGGCTTGGGCTCGGTTGCAACCAAATCATCGCTATGAACTGGTGATCAACAAAGCAGCCACCAGCGAAGACGGATTACCCATCGGGTACACCGCAGTGCGGATCTTTTCGACGGGCGCACTGCGAAATTCCCTATCAATTGAGGGTGGCGAACGAGTCGTCGAAGGCTCGGTCAAATCGGTATCGGTCGATGTTCAGAACGTGCTTTCGATCACCCAGGTGATGGAAAAAGTAAAACGGGAAGACTTGGTTTCCTTTATTCGAGCGTTCAATGACCGTGGTCCGAAGCCCGTCGATTTTTCATCCTTCGATTCGGTGTCGCGAACTACTGGGATCAAGCCCAACCAACCGCGAAGTTTTTCGATTCCTTTTGGTACGGATGATTCTGGGGTGTTCGCCATTGGGGTTCGCCCCGAATCGGTTGTGCCCAAGAGCGACTATTTCGGCACCGATCCTGTGAACGATGGGGCGCTGGCTGAGAAGGAAAACCGTTGGAGTACAGCTTTAGTGCAACGAGGTGATTTGGCGGTAACGGTGAAGCGATCACCGTCAAACGTGTTGGTTGCCGTTACCAGTTTGGCTACCGGAGCCGCCATCAAAGACGTGAAGGTTTCCCTTTTCGGAGCGACCGACACGGCGTATTGGACTGGCAAGACCGATGCCGCTGGTTTGGTTACCGGCACTGTGGGGAAGGACGATGTTTGCAGTTTTCAACGTTGCGATCTCATCGCGGTGGCGGAAAAAGATGGTGCCCTTGGTTATGGTCAGAGCTACTGGCGCGACTGGGGCGATGATTCTCGGGTTCCTCAGGTTGACCGAAGCGCGGATACCACGATGCCTGAAGAATCTGGCTTAACCGATGGTGTGATTGCTGATGCTGTAGCGGCTGAGGTGCCGTTGCTTCCAGAGACAAAAACGGCGGAGCGCATCGTCGGTTCGTTGTTTACCGATCGTGGCGTGTACCGCTTAGGTGAGGAGATTCACCTCAAAGGGATTGTGCGTATCCAAACGCCAACCACGCTCCGTATGCCCGATGGGTTTAGCGAAACGTTGGCGCAGGTAAGGGATCCTCGGGACAACGTTGTGGGGTCGGTGAAGCTTAAGGTGGTCGATGGCGTATTTGACGGCATCGTGAAGGTACCGGTCGATGGTACGCAGGGTCGTTACACGATTAGTGCAGCTGGGCTCTTTACGGATTTCTTGGTGACGTCGTTCCGGAAACCCGATTTCGTGGTGGACACGAAGGCTCGTAGACAAAACTATGCACGCGGAGAAACGGCTCGCTTCCAAGTTGACGCCAAGTACCTCTTCGGCGCTCCAATGTCGGGTGCTTCGATGGAAGGGGTGTACAACGTCAATCGAGCGTTTGTGAATCCGGTTGCTGGTCAGCGGGATCCGGCTTTGGTTGAATTGTCGAGCATGTCTTGGGACTATGTGTGCTTTGGGTATGACTACGAGAACGACCGTGATGAGTGCAGCGAAACGGGCAAGGATCTGCAGTCCAGTCATCGCTTGACCATGACCGACCTTGGGCAGCGCAAGCCCATCAAGCCGCTTCCTATTCGCAAGACCCGGCATCGTCCTGTTGAGTTGACCTATGAGGCGAATGTGTTTGACGTAAGTCGTCAGGCGTTTGCCGACCGTGGCTCAACCACGATTCACCCGGGTGCTTACTATGTTGGCATTCGTCAGACGAATTCTTTGACCGACGCAAACAAGCCGCTCAACGTTGAGGTTGTTGCCGTGGGCGTCACGGGGAAAGCCCTGACCAAACCGGTAACGGGGAAAGTTTCGTTGCTCCGTTGGGAGTACGTGTCTACCAACAAAGCCAACGAAGATGGATCAACTTCTCGAGTAGGGGCATGGCAGTCCACCCTTGAAGAAGAGCGTGAATTGACCGTTGGATCCAACGCCCAACCATTGACGTTCAGCCCCAAAAAGGCCGGTAGCTATGAAGTGCGCATAGTATCCACCGATCAGGACGGGAACTACCTCGAAGCTGGGGTCGAGGCGTACGTCATGGGTCCTGGCTATGTGGCCTGGTATGAATCGAGTGAAGATCCCAGCGTGAAGCTCATCGCCGACAAGACCTCCTACGCCCCGGGCGAAACGGCTCGTGTATTGGTGCAGTCGCCCTGGGTG
>JAYTWN010000212.1:0-2479 GCA_043743435.1 Acidimicrobiia bacterium | reverse complement strand
CGATTTGGAGTGTGAAGTCTGGCAGGTACGTGCTTCCTACGACGCCAAGCCCTATCGACGTTTAATGATGGAGACCTTTGGGGCGACGGTACATCCATCACCTTCTGATCTCACCAATTCGGGTCGAACGATTCTGGCCCAAGATCCCAACAGCCCGGGTTCCCTTGGCATTGCTATTAGTGAAGCGGTGGAAGTTGCAGCCCCAGACGGAGATACGCGGTACGCACTTGGTTCGGTGTTGAATCACGTGCTCATGCATCAAACGGTCATTGGGCAAGAGGCCCTGAAGCAATTCGAAATGGCCGGTGAGTACCCCGACGTGATTTACGGCTGCGTAGGTGGCGGTTCCAACTTTGGTGGCCTGGTGTTCCCGTTCTTGGCCGAAAAACTTCAGGGTCGTGGAAATCCTCGCATTGTTGCCGTGGAACCAGCAGCCTGTCCGTCGATGACAAAAGGTACGTATGCATACGACTTTGGCGACACCGCTGGCATGACCCCGTTGATGAAGATGCACACCCTCGGCAAAGATTTCATTCCCGACACCATTCACGCCGGAGGGCTTCGATATCACGGCATGAGCCCGTTGGTGTCGCATATTTACGAGTTGGGTTTGATCGAAGCCGAATCCAAAAACCAGTTGGATTGTTTCGCTGCCGGTGTGCAGTTCGCCCGCACAGAGGGAATCGTGCCAGCACCGGAACCAACCCACGCGCTGGCCGCCTGTATCGAAGAGGCACTGCGTTGCAAGGAGACCGGCGAATCGAAGGTGATCCTCACCGCGCTCTGTGGACACGGCATGCTCGATATGGCCGCATACGACGCCTACATTTCCGGCAAGTTGGTTGACTTCGACTATCCCGAGGAAGCCATCAAAAAAGCCCTTGCCGGTTTGCCGACGGTCTAGCTCGCTCAAAGCTCCCAACGAGTTCCGAATACACGTTGGTTGTAAGAGTTTGTGAGAACGAGGACTGGTTGGTTAAGGGTCGATCAGTCCTCGTTTCACATACCGTTCGTGTTGCGGTTCGGGCCCGATCAAAGGGGAGCTACGTAACTCCCGTATCCAATCGGTTGTCTAACGTGCCAGATTTTGCCCTCAGCCGGAGGAATGTGATGAACCAAGTTGACGGCTAGCGGTTAGCGTCGTCGGCATATGGAATTGGTACTTGTTCGCCACGCCCAACCGCAGTGGTATGTCGATGATGTTCATCAGGGGACTGATCCGGCATTGAGTGAGTTGGGTTTTCGTCAGGCTGAACTGCTGGCCGATGAACTTGAAGGCGAACATTTCGATCACATCTTTGTTTCGCCTTTGCTCCGTGCCCGGCAAACGGTTGCCCCATTGCTGAAGCGACTCGGGCGAGAAGAAGTTGTGGCCGAATGGCTGCGGGAAATTAAAGATCCCCCGTGGGCGGGAAGCTCGCATCAGCACGTGCTTTCGCTGTACGAAGCTGAGGATAAATCGCCCCTTTCCGATCGTTGGAATGGACTCCCGGGTGGCGAACGAATCGACCATTTTCATAATCGGATCAACGACGGCCTCGATACGTTTCTGGCTGAGTATGGCATCTCTCGTCACGACCACGAGATTCCGTCATGGGCTGCTTTGGACGGAAACCCAGCAACGGTGGCCAATGGTCCCAAGATCCTTTGTGTTGCCCACGGCGGAACCAATGCTGTGGTCACTGCCGCATTGCTCGGAGCGAATCGTGCCCCATTCGAGTGGTTCCGATTTTGGTATGCGCATACAACAATTGGTCGCTTCCAAGCCCGATCAACGAGCGGCATCATTTTCTTCGCCCAAAAGGGTATGGAAAACCACCACATTCCCCAAGACCTGCGCACCGCCTGAGTCGACTTGCGACCTGTTCGCCGCTTAGCCGATCGGTGTCTGGTCCCTTAGTTCGAAACAGTGAAACTAAAGGACCAAACCGGCCAACCGTTTGCCTTTGATTGCAGTTTGCAACATCTCAAGAATTTCGAGATGGCTTGTTTTGTCGGTAAAGCGAAGGGCCGTCCACCCTTTAAGTATTAAGAGGTTTGTCCTCTTCCGGTCGTCGTCAAAGGCCGTTCGTCCTTGGTGATAAGTCCATGAATCGAGCTCAACGCAGATTTTTAGCTCGGGCCAGGCCAAATCAATATGGAAGAGAATTCCGCCAAGTTTGATTTCGAAACCAATCCTGGGCATCGGTAACTGTGCTTTCGTCAGCACTTCGAGAACATCAGCTTCAAGATTGCTCGCCGCCGGGTCGAAGCCAGGAATTCGGTCTTTCAACACAGCGTGAAGGCTCTCCATTTTTCTGGAGGGAGCGTGGCCAATTCGTTGAGCCGTCCGACGGAGTTGCTCAAGAGTCAGCTGGTTCTTTCGGAGCGCGGCATCGACGATTTGACCGAGATAGCGCTTATTGAACCGTCCGCCAATGTCGCAAATTGTTCGAGCCACGTTGGTCACGCCGATGCCGTCGACTGCGGTGAAGTCATC
>JAYTWN010000211.1:0-2816 GCA_043743435.1 Acidimicrobiia bacterium | reverse complement strand
GGTCACTGGAGACGATGGATCAACCAGCAACACCCCGACCGAGGCAGGCAAAGAATCAAAAGGAGTCGACATCCGTTTGAGTAGTTGATCGGTGAGCGTGCTTTTCCCGGCCCCAGGCGCCCCGGTGATACCAACGACATGCGCCCGACCCCCCAAGCCCCGACAGCGTTGCGATAACAGCTCAGCGAGGTTTCCGCCGGCCTCGCACACGCTCATGGCCCGAGCAAGGGCCGTACGATCGCCGGCCAGCGCAGCATCAAAAAGTTGGTGGGGGTCACGACTACGCACGAGACAGAGCAGACTACCCAGCGGCACAGCCGTTCACAACACCACTACGGTTACTCCCACGGTTTTCGCTGCGCCGTAACTCGATCTCGCCCTCCTCCGCCTCCTCCGCCTCCCTCGCTCCATGCCCGCCCAACCCCAGACGGCCACCACCGCCGCAAGCAAACTCGGACCGTTGCACCGGTCACGGATGTTCCTGTCCACCATGGAACCCGGATTGCGACGAACCCTGGGCGTTCTGCTTGCGCTTAGTGCTCTTGCCGGATATCAAGGCACCATTATTACCAGTGCACTTACCTTCGCTGCCGACGGGTGGGGGCAATCAACGGGAGCCCAAAGCCGAGCGTTGGCGTTTCTCCGTGCCGACATTCTTGGCGCCATCGTCGTCATGCGTTTGGCTGATCGAATTGGTCGACGCAAAAGTATCCTGGCCGTTGCCGCCATCGGACCACTACTAAGTGCACTTAGCGGTCTCAGTTCAAGTTTGACCATGCTCACGGCACTGCAACTTCCCGCCCGCGCCGCATCGACCGCATTGGCAAGTTTGATCGCCGTGTACGTCGCCGAAACGGTGCCAGTAGGTTGGCGCGCCCGGATTTCCGCCGTCCTGGTGGGTGCCGCAGCGCTCGGATCAGGATGCACCGTTGCCACCGCCGCACTGGCCGACGCATCACCCAACGCTTGGCGAATCATTTTCGCACCACCGCTCCTAGGTCTTTTGATTGTTCCTAAGGCACGAAGGATCCTCAAAGAAACCACGTCGTTCTTGGCCGTCGACCGAGCAGGGGCTCATGCAACAGAGAAACAACGATCAACCGCGAATTGGCAAATGTTACGTGCGCATAGGACACGCCTGCTTCTCATTGGATTGTTCACCGCGCTCGTGGCCATCGAAACCACACCAACCCGTCAGCTGCAAAATCAGTTCCTTCGTCACGAGCGAGGGTTCTCGGCGCTCTCGGTCACGCTCTTCAGTATCGCCACCAACGCTCCCGGGCTCATCGGACTTCTTATCGGCGGTCCCCTTGGTGATCGAAAAGGCCGCCGTTACGTCATGCGCATCGGGCTGCTCGGTTTCGCCGTTTTTGATGCATTGCTCTTCCTGACCCACGGCAAGACTGAGTGGTTCGTTTCCGTTCTCGGTGCAGCAATCGGAGGAATGCTGCTTCCCGCTATGGCCATCTACCCTGCCGAATTATTTCCTACCGCCATTCGCGCCACGGCCGATGGTTGGGCGGTGTTCACCGGACGAGTTGGTGGTGTTCTCGGCCTGCTCTTCGTCGGCCTGTTCTCCTCCGAGGGCCACACCGGCGTCGTTCTGGCCACCACAACGATCGGTCTGTGGCTCGCGACGGCGCTCCTTCGATTTCTCCCCGAACCACTCCCCCACACTCCCGACCGACCCTCATTGCCTCTGACAGGGAGCACCCTCGAAGGCAAACCCAAATCGATAAACGAAACGAACAACGACCCAGCAGAAAACCCAGTGGAGAACCCAAGAAACGACCCGACGGACGACGAACGCACACAAGCCGGGGGCGACTTCTTATGAGGAGCGACCTAATGACCAAAGATGCAACAGCACCGCGCAAACGGCTTTCAACCAAGAAGCCAACCGCTAACAACAGATCAACCAAAACTTCAACCCACAAGACGCCAGTTGCCGGAGTCCTGCTGTACCCGGGAGCCGGAACCAATGCACAACATCACGCGCTCGTCGCACTAGAAGAAGCTCTGCGCGCAGAGTTCATTGACCTGGTCGTCCTGCGTGTCGATTTCCCCTACCGACGCGAAGGCCGCAAAATGCCTGATCGCGCACCCAAACTGGTGGCTGCCGTCCACGTCGAAGTTGCATCCTTCGCAGAATTACTCGGAGTGCCAACAACCTCGCTCGTTATTGGCGGCAGATCCATGGGGGGACGGATGTGTTCGATGGCTATCGCCGAAGGACTCCAGGTTGCCGGATTGCTGTGCATGTCCTACCCCCTCCACCCGCCGAAAAAGCCGGAGAAGCTTCGGATCGAACATCTGCCCAAGGTCAACGTTCCAGCCTTGTTTCTCTCCGGTTCCCGCGACGACTTCGGCACCCCCGACGAGCTGCGTGCCCATCTCGGCGTCGTTCCCGGGCCAGCGGAACTACACATCCTTGAAGGTAAAGGCCACGACCTGTCCAACGCCGACAACCTCATTGCCGAGCACACAATCGGCTGGCTCGGTAAACTCCCCGCTTCTGCAGCCGAGAACTCTTGATTGCCACCAACTGACTCAATGGGTCGACCGTCAACGCAGAAGCCCTCACCACTAACGCTAAAGCGCCACGGGCACTACGGTTGGTGCCCGATGCTTTTGGCCGAGGTGGAGATCCGACACTCGCGGCCAGTTGCCCCCACCCGTCGTGTCGCCATCGGCCGAACGCTGCTTCCAGTCGATCCTGCTCCAGGCTGGGGACCGGTGCTCCTTGGCGGACTGATTGCTGCCAATCTTGCCGCGCTAGACGAGGAATTCGTTCCGGGTTTGTTTAACCTGGTTGA
>JAYTWN010000210.1:0-3954 GCA_043743435.1 Acidimicrobiia bacterium | reverse complement strand
CGAGCCAAAAATAGCCGAACTCATCAAGGGTGAGCTGGGTAATCAACGCAGCCAACTTAAGCTCATCGCCTCAGAGAACTACGCCTCTCCCGCCGTAATGCTGGCCATGGGCAATTGGCTGAGTGATAAGTACGCGGAAGGAACCGTAGGCCACCGTTTCTATGCGGGCTGCGAATACGTGGACCAAATCGAACAGCTGGCTATGGACCACGCCAAAAAACTCTTCGGCGCACAACATGCCTATGTTCAGCCCCACTCCGGTATTGATGCCAACCTCGTAGCGTTCTGGTCAATCCTGGCCCAGCGGGTTGAAGCACCGTTCTTGGTTGATCACGCCGCTAAGCACGTCAACGATTTGACTGATGCCGATTGGGAAGTGCTCCGTCATTCCTTTGGCGATCAGCGCATGATCGGCATGTCCCTTGATGCCGGCGGACACCTCACCCACGGCTTCCGCCCCAACATCAGCGGCAAGCTGTTTAGCCAGAAGAACTACGGCGTGAATCCCGAAACGGAAATGCTCGATTACGACGCAGTCCGCAAGCTTGCTCATGAGTTCAAGCCGCTGATCCTGATTGCCGGGTATTCGGCCTACCCCCGGAAGGTGAACTTCGCCAAGATGCGCGAAATTGCCGACGAAATTGGGGCCACGTTTATGGTCGACATGGCCCACTTTGCGGGTTTAGTGGCCGGTAAGCAAATGGTCGGAGATTTCGATCCGGTCCCTTATGCCCACATCGTGACCACCACAACCCACAAGTCGCTTCGTGGTCCCCGTGGCGGCATGGTGTTGTGCAACAACGAATTGGCCGAGTTTGTCGACAAGGGTTGCCCCATGGTTCTGGGTGGACCAATCTCCAACATGATGGCCGCCAAGGCTGTGGCATTCGCTGAAGCGCAACGTCCGTCATTTATTACGTATGCGAAGCAAATCGTCGACAACGCAGCCGCGCTTGCCGAGGGTCTGGCCAAGCGTGGTGCCCGCATCGTGACGGGTGGAACCGAAAACCATTTGGTGTTAGTTGACGTCCGCAGCTTTGGTCTTACCGGCCGTCAAGCAGAAACTGCTCTGGAATCCAGTGGCGTCATCGTCAACCGCAACTCAATCCCAAATGATGCCAACGGCGCTTGGTACACCAGCGGCATTCGGCTCGGCACGCCAGCACTCACCACTGTTGGTATGGGCACTGCCGAAATGGACGAAGTGGCCGACATCATCGCTAGCGTTCTCGTTGCCGCCGAAGTCGCTCCCACCGCAACCGGTGGATCAAGCCTGGCCAAGTTCAATCTCGATCAAGCCATCATCGACAGCACACGCAAGCGCTCCGCCGATCTCCTGGGCGCCCACCCCCTCTACCCCACCCTCGGCCTGCTGTAAACCTTGACCTGCAAATGTCAACCGTGTGACGAGCCCGGCTCGTCACACGGTCGGACACCCAACAAAACGACGCCAACAGATGCGAGCTATTTTTCAGGTGCAGCTCCAGCTTTTTGACAACCGTGCTGACTTTCAAAGGTTTGGCACGGGCCGAGGATTCCGCCGGTCGCAAATCGCGGGACGCGGTTCGGGGCCCCTCGATGAACGTTGGGGCCCCGAATCTCAGGCGGTGTGTGTACCCGGAGTTATCGCTCCGCGCACCGTCGAATTGTGGACTAGTTGGACCGCAAGCGCGGCCCGGCCAGAACGGAACTATGCGCCGCAGGCCTCGAGGGCTCGGCGGACCAGAACGCGTGAAAGGTGCTGGCGGAACTCGACTGAGGCATTCAAGTCTGCGGGCGGCTCAAGACCATCGGCAGCATGGGCGGCGGCATCGGCGGCAGAGGCTCCACCGTTGAGAGCGGCTTCGGCGGCGGAGGCACGAACTGGAGTGGAGCCCATGTTCACGAGACCAATACCGGAGGTGCCATTACCCGTCCAAGCAGCGACACCCACAATGGCCCAATCCTGCGCACGACGGTTGAACTTCTGAAACGACCAGCCAGCGCCGGTGATCTTTGGAACACGGATCTCGGTAAGTAGTTCATCCTCAGCCAAAGCAGTCGTCAGGAAGCCGTGGAAGAAATCCGATGCGGCAATCGTGCGGTCACCTTTCGGGCCACGAGCTACCAGCGTGGCGCCCAGAGCGAGAGCAACGGCTGGAAGATCTGATGCAGGATCAGCGTGAGCAATGGAGCCGCCGATTGTTCCACGGTGACGAACCTGGGGATCGCCAACATGCGATGCTGCATTGGCGAGCAACGGATTGTGCGTAGCCAAGATCTCGGAGATCTCAACGTCACGGTGGCGGGTCATGGCGCCAATGGCGATGTGGTCGCCAGCGTCACGAATGTAAGACAGGTCCTTCACTCGGCCAACGTCGATCAATTTGGCTGGTGAGGCCAATCGAAGCTTGAGCAACGGGATCAGCGAATGCCCACCGGCAAGAATTTTGGCGTCGTCGCCGTGTTCTACCAATTGGGCGACAGCTGCATCAGCGGAGTCGACTCGGATGTAATCAAAAGCAGCGGGAATCATGGGAGTCTCCTAGGCGAAAAGCTGTCTGAAAAGCTGGTTGTAGAGGTTAAAGAACTTGCGGAACAGAAAGAAATCGAAGCGGTCATCGATGAGCAAATCATGCGTTGGCTCGTGCAGCGGTGGCTGAAGCAATGGCCTTCCAAACCGTCATCGGCGATGCAGGCATGACTACGTCGGTAACACCGAAGGGCTTGTGGAGGGCATCGACAATGGCGTTGATCACGGCTGGGGCAGAACCAATGGTTCCGGCCTCACCAACACCTTTTACGCCCATGGGGTTCGTCGGCGAAGGGGTGACGGTATGGTCAAGAACGAGGCTGGGGACGTCGGCCGCGGAAGGCACTAGATAATCAGCGAGCGTAGTAGTTAGTAGGTTTCCGTGATCGTCGTACACGGCCTCTTCATAGAGGGCCTGGGCAACACCCTGCACAACACCACCGTGTACTTGGCCCTGCACGATGAGCGGATTGATCTGGTTTCCACAGTCGTCGACGGCTACGTACTTGATGAGCTCGACCTTGCCGGTTTCAGAATCCACTTCAACAATGGCGATGTGGGTACCAAACGGGAACACAAAGTTCGGTGGGTCATAGCTGGAGTGGGCCTCAAGGTTGGGCTCCATCCCGTCGGGCAGGTTGTGGGCGGTGAAGGCACCAAACGCGATGGCAGCGATTGGAAGCGCACGATCCGGCGAACCCTTGACGCTGAACACACCGGCAGCGAAATCGATGTCTTCTTCTGCCGCTTCCAACTGGTGGGCCGCAATGGCTTTGGCCTTGGAAATGATTTTCTCGGTGGCCAACCAAATGGCGGTTCCACCTACAGCGAGCGAACGCGAACCGTACGTGTCCAGACCAAGTGGCGAGATCTGCGTATCGGAGTGCAGAACCTCTATGTCATCGGGTGAGATACCGAGCTTGTCGGCAACAATCTGGCTCCAGGAAGTCTCGTGGCCCTGACCGTGTGGCGTAGCCCCCGAGATCACTTGGACCTTGCAGGTCGGCAGAATGCGAACGGTTGCCGCTTCCCAACCACCAGCTGAATAATTAAGCCCAGCAAGCGCCCGCGATGGTGCGAGTCCGCACATTTCGAAGTAACTGGAGATACCAATACCGAGATGCTTGGTGGAACCGGTGGCTTGACGACGAGCTTGCTCAGCGCGCAGACCAACATAATCGGCATGGCCTAAAGCTTTGTCGAGAGCTGGTTCGTAGTCGCCGGAATCAAAGACCAATCCACCGGCCGACGGATACGGGAAGGCCGCTTTCGGGATGAAATTGAGGCGACGAAGCTCGGCAGGATCCATACCAATCTTGTAAGCGAGAGTGTCCATGGCCCGCTCGATGGCATACGTGGCTTCCGGACGACCAGCACCACGATAAGCATCAGTAGGCGTCTTGGTGGTGAAAACGGCAGTGCACGAGAAGCTGAAGGCACCA
>JAYTWN010000209.1:0-3332 GCA_043743435.1 Acidimicrobiia bacterium | reverse complement strand
ACACTCACACTCACCGCAGATGCCATGGCCCAAGGCTACGAATTCACCAACACCTACCGAGAGCTATCAGGGCTTATCTGCACTCGATCGAGCCGCCGACGAAAACGCTCTAGACCAAGTTCGGCCTGCACCCGAAACAGCGAAGTTAGACCCAGCCCTTCCAACGAGCCAAGAAAAACACCGCTGGAATACTAAAAATCATGGCGTCTATACGGTCCAACACGCCACCGTGTCCAGGAAGGATCGCACCCATATCTTTCAGGCCAAGGTCACGTTTGATCATGGATTCTGTCAAATCACCAAGTGGGGCCATGATCGCCACGACAACGCCCAAGCTCAACGCCAACGTGGTGGACGTCCATGGCTTTACGCTAACAACGCCGATCAAAATCGCGGCAATGATCGCCCCGACCATGCCACCGGCCAGACCTTCGACCGTCTTGTTGGGGCTGATATCAGGGGCAAGGGGACGTTGGCCAAGATTCGCACCGACGAAATAACCAAAAATGTCGTAGGCCGCCGTCACCAAAATGGCGCTCACAAAGATTCCCAAACCGTTGGGTGCCCGCAAGATCAAGCCAGATACACCCCCCAGTAAGCCAATCATCAACACGCCCATTACCGTCACCGCGATATTGACCGCCGGACGATCCCGCACCACACCAAACAAGTACCAGAGCAACGTGGTCAACGTGGTGAGCACCATCGCGATCAGGAGGCCTTCTGCACCTTTATTGAAGGCAACCATCGGCAAAATCAGGGTGGCTAAAGCACCGGGCAAAATAGCAGGCTGAAAACCACGCTGGCGAAGCGCTGTGAAGAACTCAAACACGGCGAAGGCCAAAACAACCGACACCAGGGCAACGGCACCGCGAGCCTTGAACAGGAACAAAATGATGCCAAAGGCGGCAACGAGCGCAACACCGGTAATTACACGCATGCCCAGCAACGAGTTAACTTGGCGAGGAGCGGGGCCATTAGGTCGACGAGCCGCGGTGTTTCCACCAGGCGAACCAGCACCATCAGCTCCATTGGCGTTGCCAGCCCTTCCAGCACTTCCTGCGTTACCGGAACGACGCGTCGCCCCCGCACGGCCAACCGTACGCTCGCCACTAGCTGGCAGCGTCCCCGTTTTCGCCATTTCTGGTCGACGTTGCCCTGGAGCACTTCGAGCGGGACGACGGTTGGATGCTCCACCCACTATGGGTTGTGCTTCTTCGTCAAAGTCGTCGGCGAACTCCTGCATTTGGGGATCCAACAGATCCTCATCGCCGCCAACCACGGTCCGCGGCAGTTCTGCGCCGATCTCGTCGACACCGTCAAGGGAATACAGGTCGCTCGACTCTGCCCGATTTGGGTCCAGGGTGCCAACCGAAACCCCATCGGCACCGTCGGCCCAATCGGCAAGATCGCCATCGTCGTATGCGTCGTCCCAATCATCACCTTCGGCTCGCCACCTCGGACCCTGAGTGGCCCGCCAAGAATCACGGCCATCGTCCCCGGGAAGGCGTTCGTCATCAATCGTTACTCTTCGGGCTGGTGCACGTGATGGGGCTTCGCTCTCGATTTCACGGGCTGACGAAGAAAACTCAGAGACGTTGGAGATGTTTGCGCCGTCGGGGTCGTCGAGATCACCGTCTCCACTGATCCACTCATCGTCCCAGCTACCCTCGTCGTCTTCCCATGATCCAGCTGCCGGGGCGCGACGCACTGGGGCTGTGGCCCCTACTCCTGGTGCAGCTTCGGAGGCTCCGATAATGCGGATTCCTTCGCTTGCGTCCAATCCTCTGAGATCGTCGTCCACCGTTCTCCTTCACAACTGGCGCACAGTCTGCGCCCTCTTCAAAACGTAATATCCCGCACCCTGCGGGTATGTCTACCTGGAAGTATCTCAACCGAATAGCGCGAATCGATGGATACCTCTCAAAAGCGAGTAACCGTTACGCAAAAACTACGCGGAAACGACCGCGATACGTGCAGAAACCCTACCGAACGTGTCTGGGCCTTGCTTCCACCAACGGGGCCGAACGTGTAGCCCGAACTCAGAGCAAGCGTTTGAGCCGATGCTCCTGTTCGTTGCTGGCGGAATCACGAGTTACGGACCGGCGGAAGCGTTAAACCTCCATTAACTCGGTTTCTTTGGCAGCAAGATGTTTTTCAATCTCGCCAACGTACTCGTCGGTGATCTTGTCCAGATCCTTCTCGGCACGCTTGAGTTCGTCGGAAGAAATCGTGGAGTCCTTTTCAAGCTTTTCCAAGCTGGTCCGAACCGATCGACGAACATTGCGCAGCGCGATCTTTCCATCCTCAGCCTTGCTCTTTACGATTTTGACGTAATCCTTGCGCCGTTCTTGGGTGAGGGCCGGGAAATTCAAGCGAATGACCACGCCATCACCGTTTGGGCTCACACCAAGATCAGAATTCACAATGGCTTTTTCAATTGCCTTGATGCAGCCTTTGTCGAACGGAGCAATGATCAACACGCGAGCTTCGGGAACACTGAAACTCGCTAACTGCTGCAGGGGCGTTTCCGCTCCGTAGTAGTCGATCCGCAGTTTCTCTACGAGGGCCGGCGTGGCTCTTCCCGTACGTACAGCCGAGAATTCATCAAGTACGTGAGAAGAAGCTTTGGACATTTTCTCCACAGCGTCAGCGAGCAAGTCGTCAATCATGACGACAGCGTAGAAGATCAACCCGGCCTGAGTGTGAGGTCCCTCGGCTCAAACACCAAATTGGCGACGAGTCTCGGCCAAATCCGGCTCCAGTTACCTGCAAAGGTCGACGACTTGTTAGGAAACCAACGTGCCAATAGGTGGGTTTCCAATAAGCACCTTGGCGATGTTTCCAGGTTCCATCATGTTGAACACGACAATCGGCATGGCGTTATCCATACAGAACGCAATCGCCGTGGCATCCATAACTTTGAGTCCCTTTTCAAGGACTTCGGCGTAGGAAACCGTGTCGTATTTCGTGGCGGTCTTGTCCAGTTTTGGATCTGCGGTGTAAACGCCGTCAACTTCGCCGTGTGTGGCCTTCAGGACGGCCTTAGCGTCAATCTCAGCGGCACGCATGGCTGCTGGGGTGTCGGTCGTGAGGAATGGCTGTCCGATTCCAGCAGCGAAAATCACCACGCGGCCCTTTTCCAAATGCCGAAGCGCTCGCCGACGAATGTAGGGTTCAGCTACTTCGGACATGTGAATGGCGCTCATCACTCGGCTTTGCTGTCCCACTTTTTCCAGTGCGTCTTGCAAAGCCAAAGCGTTCATCACGGTAGCCAACATGCCCATGTAGTCGGCGGTTGCTCGGTCGATACCGGAGTTGGCGCCTCGAGC
>JAYTWN010000208.1:0-9208 GCA_043743435.1 Acidimicrobiia bacterium | reverse complement strand
CCGCCACCTGATTCCTAACGCTTCTCTTTTCCAAAGGCCCTCGGTTCACGCCGGGGGCCTTTCGCATTTTGAACACTTGCGAGTTCATGCCTTGAGTGTTGCATTGGCCTCGTGAAGCCACTGAACATTGATGGGAGCAAATGCTCTTCAAGATTTGTCCCGGGTCCGGACTCCCCCCGGGGCGTTTTCATCCCGTCGACTTCAAAGGACCTACCGGTGCTTAGGGTCTGGCGACGAACCTGGGCACTCTTCCCAGCAAAGGTGGCTCCCAGCAAAGGTGGCTTGCGCAATTGGCTTGCGCAATTGGCTTGCGTAGTTGGCTTGCACAATTGCCTTGCGTGGTTGGCTTGGCCAGCGCGGCGGATGAGAAACTCTCAAAATGCAAGATTGCGCAGTAACGCCCGGGCTGTTTGTCGATGTCCGCCTGGCTCATGATGAAGCAGGGCAACCGATCGAAACGGTGAACCCGCCACTGGTTTTCGTCCACGGGGCTATGGATCGATCCACCAGCTTCGCCCGGCTTCGACGCTGCTTCCCTGATTACACCACCGTTGCTTATGATCGACGGGGCTACGCAAAATCCCTCGACGTTGCCGCGGCAACCAGTTTCGTTGAGCACGTCACCGACCTTGAAACCGTCCTCGAACAACACGCCTCCGATGCCAACGTCGGCACTGGTGGGGGGTTGTCGAACCCGGCTGTGCTCGTCGGCCACAGTTACGGCGGGGTAGTTGCCCTCGCAATAGCTGCGAAACGTCCTGAGTTGGTGCGGGCCCTGACGGTATTTGAGGCTCCCATGCCCTGGACCGATTGGTGGCCAGGTAACGCAGGCGGAAGCACCATTGCCGCGGGCGCAGCCCATGGACCCGAAGCGGCCGCGGAATCCTTTATGCGCCGCATCGTGGGCGACGACATTTGGGAACGGTTGGGCGACAAAATTCGGGCCGAGCGCCGCGCCGAAGGAAGCGCTCTGTTACAAGACTTAGGTGGTCTTAGAAAGGGTGGATCTCCCTACGATGTCAGCCGGGTCACCTGCCCAGTTGTGGTGGGGCTTGGCGAGCGGTCCCAATCTCACCAACAACGATCTTCGCAGCAGCTCTATGCCGATTTGGCTGCCGCACACCCAGATTTGTCCGCTCAGTTTGTTCTCACCGTCGTCCCCGACGCTACGCACGGGGCTCATTCCAGCGCTGCGCCCCAATTCGCTGAACTGGTCAGACAAGCCATTGCGTTGAGCCCTGCCGGAATCTAAGAACCCTAACCACGGACCACCCAACCCGATCACCAACCCCACGCTCTTCCGTTTGGGTGGTGAGTTGGTTCAGTTGGGTGGTTTTCTGCACACGCTTGACCCGAGAACGTCAGGGTTCGCAAACAAATGGGCAAGAATCGGGATTTCTCGCCTCAACCACGCCTAAACGCCGAGCAGAGCCGATACCATTTTTCTTCGTGCTTACGTTCTCCTGTCATGAACCTCATCGGTTCGCTTTGGCTGGTAGCGGCGTTGTCGTTTTTCGGTCAATGTATGTAGCCGCCTCGACTGGCCTCAATGGCTCCCCTGGCTCAACCGGAAAGGTCGCGGCGTGAAAGGCAAATGGTCCAAGGGCATTGAGCCCCGCAATTTCTGCTGGATTATCAAGGATTCCATCGCCATTTGTGAGCGTCCGGGTGGACATACCGCCAATCACCGCAGAGTTCGTCGTCATGAAGAAGTGATTTGGATTCGCGAGCACGGCTTCCACCGAGTTATCTCGTTGATTCCGTCGCCGCACAATCTCCACGCCTATGCCGAGTTAAATATGCCGTTCGAGCATGTTCCTCTGGGCCCGCACGACGATGCCCATATGGCCATGAGCGTGTTGTTTTTCAATCTCAAAATTTGGATTGCTCGGGGCGAGAAGATCATCATCCACCAAGATGAAATCTCCGATCGCCTGCAGGGCACCATGGGCGCCTATCTTTTGTATGCCGGTTTGTTGGCCAACGGTCCCCAGGCCATAACGGTCATCGAGCACGTAATGAGCCGTCAACTCGGACCGGCCGGGCGCGAACTAATCAATTTGGCTGAGCTTGGTTTGGAGATCGCACCAGTCGCTCCCGCTCCAGATTCGACCCCTGTCGCTCCTTAGTCCAGGGACGCGGAAGTTACTATGCAGTGTTTCAATTCAATCTTCAGTACCTCTTCGTAATCGCCACCGAAATCACTGCATCGTCACTTCCGTGAACACGCACTAGCTGTTCACCTTTCTTGGGTTTGAGCTTGTTATGGCGTTAGTACGCGTACAAACGATTGCTGAACTTCGTAAGCATCTAGATCGATCCCGGAACATAGGCTGGCGTGTTGGACTTGTTCCCACGATGGGCGCACTGCACGATGGACACGCGTCGCTGATTCGGGCGGCAGCTGAAGAGAACGAAGCGGTTGTCACCACTATTTTCGTGAACCCGCTGCAGTTCGCTCCCACCGAAGATTTAACTGCGTATCCACGCGATCTTGAAGCCGACGCGGCACTTGCTGAAACGGCTGGGGCCCGATATTTGTTTACGCCGTCGGTTGAGGAGATGTATCCATTTGGTCCAAGCAACGTGTTGACCAATGTTTCGGTTTCACAGCTTTCCGCAACACTTGATGGTGCCGCCCGGCCCGGCCATTTCGACGGTGTTGCTACCGTGGTGGCCAAGTTGTTTGCCATTGCCGGAACTTGTCGTGCCTACTTCGGCGAGAAAGACTTTCAGCAGTTAGCCATCGTGCGCCGCATGGCCGCGGACCTTTCGTTTCCGGTCGAGATCATCGGCTGCCCAACCGCTCGGGAATCGCACGGCTTGGCCATGTCGTCCCGTAATCGCTATCTCAGTGCCGACGAGCGGGCCCGTGCCGCAGTTATCCACCGAGCTCTGCAAGCCGGTGTTTCTCTGGTTGTTTCCGGTGAATCTTCGGTTGAGGCAGTTGTTGCGGCCATGCGATCGGAGCTGGCCGGTGAACCTGCTTTGGCACTCGATTACGCAGCTCTGGTCGACCCACTAACGCTTGAAGTTCCCGCGATCGTTACCGGGACTATGCGGCTCCTAATTGCCGGCCGCCTCGGCAAAGCACGCCTCATTGACAACATTGGGGCTACATCCCCAAACGACCGAACCTCATAACTACGGTGTCCTTCACTTGGTAAGCACCCATCCAAAAAGCTCTCAACGCATCGATTGGTCATCATCGGCCCCTCTTCACGCTTTTCATGGGGGTACGTAGCTATGCACGTCGTTCTCGTCCACCCGGAGATTGCCCCGAACACCGGCAATATCATTCGCCTATGTGCCAATACCGGAGCCCACCTTCACCTAGTTGAACCCCTTGGCTTTACCCTCGAAGACAAGCTGCTTCGCCGTGCCGGCCTCGATTACCACGAGCTGACGACGATGACCGTGCACCCTTCCTTCGAAGCAGTTGATCTTGCCCTGGGCATTGGTAAGCAAGCCTACGCATTTTCCTCCCGAGGCACACGCCGCTTCACGGAGGTTGCCTTTAACCAAGATGATGTTCTGGTGTTCGGTGCGGAGAATGCCGGTCTAACAGAAGAGCATCTAGCCACCTTTCCGCAAGAACGACTGCTCACTATCCCTATGCGCGCAGATAATCGCTCGATGAACCTCTCAAACGCCGTAGCAGTCGTCGTCTATGAGGCGTGGCGCCAATCGGGCTTCGAAGGCGCCGCACCAACCGCTACTCCGCTACCAGGCCACGGCCTCACCGCAGAACTCCCCAAACAAACCCCCTTCGATCGTTAGGTCGCGTTTCCCTCACGCTTTGGAGGTACATTTTGACGGGCACCGCACTACCCTTACCTGCATAGGAACCGATGATTGATCGAATCACAATTAACTCGTTTAAGTCGGCGGCAAAGGTCGAGATTGACCTTGGTACTGTCAACGTGTTTGTGGGTGCTAACGGGAGCGGAAAAACCAATATCCTCGAAGCAATCGGGGTACTCGGAGCAGCTGCTGAAGGACGAGTTGATGATTCAGCATTACTGAGACGTGGAGTCCGTCCAGGTGTCCCAGCGCTTTACAAGTCGTCGTGGAAGGGTGAAAACTTACCTGCCACGATCGACCTCGAGGCAAGACAGGGTGGGGTGGAATATCGGGTTGGGCTGTTTAACCCGGTTGATGACCCGGAACCATCGTGGCGCTACAAAACGGAACGACTCGCGGGACCCAACCTTGCTGACCCCGGAAGTATTGGGCGTTCTCCTGCAAGCCACGAGCGGCTTCATCCCGAACGTGGTTTAGTTGCATTGAAAGCGGTCGAGTTCGAGCCGGACTGGGCTGAAAGCCGCCTGCTGGATTCGCTTCGTGACTATTCAGTTTTCAACCCAAACACACTGACCTTTCGTGGGTTGATTCCGGAAACCCAGCCGCACGAGCCAATCGGCCTCAGCGGTGGACGCCTAGCCGAAGCAGTCGATGAATTGATCCAGCAGGGAGGCGAAGAGATTGAGGATTTGATAGCGCTGATTGGCTGGGTCGAATCGGTGTCGGCTGGCCGGGCAAATAGCGTTTCCCCATCAGTTAGCGTTCCCCGGATTGCCTTGAAGTTTGTTGATCGATACATGGCAAAGGGTCGCAACACTTTGACGGCTTACGATGCAAGCGAGGGGGCGCTTTATGTTCTGTTTGCGGGAGTATTGGCTCTTCACCGCCGAGCCCCCGCAATGCTCGCTGTAGACAATATTGATCAGGCTCTCAATCCCATCTTGGCGAGAGACATGATTCGGTCGGTCTCCCAATGGGTTCTTGCCTCAAACACAAGACAACTGCTCCTGACCGCACACAACCCCCTTTTGCTCGATGGACTTCCGCTTTTAGACGATCGCGTTCGACTGTTCACCGTCGCCCGATCTGACCGAGGTCGCACTGTGGTTCGAAGGATCGGAATAACGGAAGAGGTACACAATCGAGTCAATGATGGATGGACCATCTCACGGATGTGGACAGCCGGTCACTTGGGGGGCGTACCGAGTGTCTGATACTCCTCGGGTCCTTCTCGCTGTGGAAGGTCCTACTGACATCGTTGTTCTGAGGGCGATACTTCGGACGGTGCTCCAAGATTTCGAACTGGACGTTGCTCAACCAGAGTCGACCCTCGGCGGCAGCCACTACGGACCTGATGGCGGCGGATGGAAGGGTGTCAGGGCGTGGTGCAAGGGAGTCGGGCAGGCAGGTGGACTTTCTGCTCCAGGCTTTCTGGGTGCCCTGATAATTGCCCACCTCGATGCAGACGTGAGTGACGATCCAGAAATCACATGTCGCCAGCCAAAGTCCATAGGTTCACGACCGTACGAACCGACAACCGATTCACTTCGTTCTCTCGTCGCTCAATGGCTGGGTGGAGCGCACCAAAAGCTAGTTATCTGTATTCCGCACCTACAGACCGAAACCTGGCTTTTGCCGATTTTTCGGACCGCAGTCACAAATCCTGAAGATCACTCAAACCCGCTTCAGGAGTTTGCCAGCGGGACACCCAAACTCTGCGATGCCAACTACAAAAAGCAACGAAAACGATACGAAGATGTTTCTGAGTTGATCACCCAGGGATGGGCGCTTGCCGTTGCGGCTTGTCCAGAGGCGTTCTACTTTGACGCAGAGCTACGCGCAGCGCTGTAGCCACAAGAAACCCAGTGACTTAACGGGCCAGGTGATCTAAGGCCATGGCGGCGTAGAGGGCGGCACCGGTGGGCATGGCAGCTTCGTCGAAGAAGACTTTATTGGAATGGTTTCCAGCAACGGTGAAGGGGTTTTGGTTGTGGGGGGTGGCGCCAAGGAACGCCATGGAGCCGGCAACTTTTTGGAGAACCTCGCTCCAATCCTCGGAACCCATAACCGGGTGCGGCATGCGATTGGACCGAGCGGGCGTAAACAGCTCGGCGGCCACACGAAGGGTGTCATTGGCAACGTCTTCATTGTTAACCGTTACCGAGTAGCCCATGATGACTTCAACTTCGGCAATCTGGTCGTGGGCGGCAGCGATGTTTTCGGCCACCCGGCGCAGACTGTCGTGCACCTTGGAACGAGTGCGCTCGGACACTGCACGAATCGTGCCGAGAATGTGTGCAGTTTCGGGAATCACGTTGCTGGTGGTACCCGCCTTGATTTGGCCGACGGTAATAACCGAAGGATCAAATGCATCAATTTGGCGGGTGATCATGACTTGAAGGGCCTGCACAATTTCACACGCCACAGGAATTGGATCTGAAGCCCAATGGGGAGCCGAAGCATGCCCACCACGTCCGCGCACCACGATGGTGAAGTTATCGGAGGAGGCCATCAGCGGCCCACCCTTGAGGGCAATCACACCGGTTGGTGCTGCAGCCGAGACGTGGATAGCGAAGGCCCGATCAACAGTTCCGGCGAGATCGAGCAAACCCTCGTTCAGCATGTGGCGTGCGCCGTTGAATCCTTCCTCGCCGGGTTGGAACATCAGCAGCACCCGGCCTTTGATGTCACGCCGACGGGCTTGGAGCAACTTGGCGGCCCCGACCAGCATGGAAACGTGTAGGTCATGGCCGCATGCGTGCATACGATCGTCGTCGAGACTTTTAAACGAGATATCGGCATCCTCATGAAGCGGAAGGGCGTCCATATCGGCGCGTAGCAACATGGTTGGCCCATCATGATCACCTTCGATCACTGCGGTGATGCTGGAGAGGTCTTTCCCCGGGGTTCCCTGCAAACCTGCCGAGGCAAGTTCTTCGAGGAGGCGTTCCTGGGTTTTAGGAAGTTCAAGCCCAAGTTCAGGGTTGCGGTGAATTTCCCGACGAATGCCAATCATTTGCTCCGACAAATCGTCGGCTGCGGCCAACAGATCGGTGTGGTTGGAATTCGACATCGGGTTCTCCCTGGGTGATCGGCTTGGCAAGTTCAACGGCACCCGTCATGAGTGCCAACACTCCATGTGACGGTAGTCGCAGAACGACTGGGTGATCCACCCCAAACTTCGCCACGTTGGCTCCCAAACGTGACTGTTGATGGCGAACTGGCCGTTACGAAGCCGTCACCAGAAAGAAGCGGGCGGGAGGTGGCTGTGCAACAAGGTGCGCTTGGGCGGCGGGGCATCTAACGTCTGGGCATGCTTATGGTGCTTGATGTTGGCAATACCCAAACTGTGGTGGGGATTTATCCCTCCGACGAGCGGGGATTTACGGATGGGTCTGAGCTGGCCGATCACTGGCGCATTGCCACCAATTCTGAGCGGACGCCTGACGAGCTGGCCATTTTCATGCGTCAGTTCCTGTCTACCCGGGGCGAAACGTTTGATGCGGCCACCATCAACGGCGTGGCCATTTGCTCGGGCGTACCTAGGGCCACGGCTCACCTTCGACGGATGTGTGAGCGATACCTCGGCTATTTGCCTACGGTGCTGGAACCTGGCGTGAAGACCGGCATGCCCGTGTTGTACGACAATCCCAAAGAGGTGGGCGCGGATCGGATCGCCAATGCGGTTGGCGCGGTTGACCGGTATGGCTCACCGTCAATCGTTGTGGATTTTGGGACTGCGACCACGTTCGATGCCATCTCCGCCAAGGGCGAATATTTGGGCGGGGCGATTTTTCCCGGCGTCGAGATTTCCTTGGAAGCACTGTTTGTGCGGGCCGCAGCGCTTCGACGCGTTGAGTTGGTTGAGCCTCGCAGTGTGATTGGCAAATCCACCGCCGAGTCACTGCAATCCGGAGCGCTTTACGGGTACGCCTCCATGGTCGATGGAATGTGCGAGAAGATCGAAGCTGAACTCGGTCCCTGCACGGTGATTTCGACCGGAGGCCTCGGTGCGCTCATCGCTCAATACACAAAGAAAGTAACCCGCAACGACCCCTGGGTTACCCTCCACGGTCTGCGCCTCATCTTCGAAAAGAACCTGAGCTAGTGGATTGCGGGTTAACCGGGGTTTCCGCGCCTCGGTCGGCTTGAAGCACCTCGAGTACTGACCGCTCGGCCGCAACCCGATCGACTGGCTGAAGCCTGAGACCTGCCACACGAGCGGTACATTCAATTTTGACATCAACTCGTTGCTCATCCATGCGCCAAGGCTACGGCAGGCGACTTTACAGCCGACTCAATTTACGCTGAGGTCCGTAAATGCTGCGGATGGGTCGTGTCCGCGTACGCGAGACTATTCGCCTTCTATGAGCGATATCTCTGTATCTGTACCTGCTGAAACTGCGAATCCGTTGACGATTCCTTACCGGTTTGCACCGACGACTAATTCCGCCGCCATCGCCGAGAAGCATGCGGCCCTTGAAGCCGGCGCAGAGACTGGCGATATCGTTACGATTGCAGGGCGGTTGATGCTGCGACGTGGCCAGGGCAAGTTGGCGTTTGGTCAGCTCCAAGACGGTTCCGGACGCATTCAGCTGTTCGCGCCCGCCGATGTCACCCCCCACTTCGACGAGTTCGTGGCACTGCAGCTGGGTGACTGGATTGGCGTTACCGGCGAAGTGATGACGACGAAGAAGGGCGAGATCAGCGTAAAGGTTACGTCGTGGGTGGTGCTAGCCAAGGCAAAGCGCCAGTTCCCCGACAAGTTCCATGGATTAACCGATACTGACACCCGCTACCGTCAACGCTATGTGGACTTAGTGGTTACGCCCGAGTCTTCCAAGACGTTACGCAATCGTTCGCGCGCGATCTCCTTGATGCGCCGGTGGTTGGAAGACGAGCATCAGTTCATGGAAGTGGAAACGCCGCTGCTGCACACTATTCCCGGCGGCGCTCTAGCCAAGCCATTCAAGACCCATCACAACGCGCTAGATATGGAACTGTTCCTCCGTATCGCCCCAGAGCTGTACCTGAAGCGTTTGGTGGTCGGCGGATTCGAGCGGGTCTATGAGATTGGCCGCGTGTTCCGCAACGAAGGTATTTCCCCGCGACACAATCCTGAATTCACCATGATCGAGCTGTATGCCGCGTATTGGGATTACAGCGATCAAATGTCGTTGGTAGAAAACCTCACTGCGCATATATCGATGGCGCTCAACGGCACGACGGTTATTCAATACGGTGATCGCGAACTCGATCTCACCCCACCATGGCCCCGTCGCTCACTGGCCGAGTTGGCTTCAATTGCCGTCGGCCGTCCGGTGGATTTGAACACCCCGCTAGAAGATATGCGCGCATTGTGTCGTGAACACGGTGTGGACGTGAAAGATGGCTACGGCGTCGG
>JAYTWN010000207.1:0-18888 GCA_043743435.1 Acidimicrobiia bacterium | reverse complement strand
TGCGCCCTTCACCGTCGAACTGTTTGACTACGACCGAGAGTGGTACCAATCAGGCGAAGAACTCCCCGACACCTATGTGCGGCCCGGTTCGAAGCCGTTGGCCACAGCAATCGTCATGCCGTAGAAACTCTCCAACGCAAACAAGCGAAGCCGCGCGTTGCAAACATCTATGGGCGCAAATCCTGCCAATACGCAAGGATTTGCGCCCACAGACGAGCTAGACGAGATCGAGGCGTACAACCGTCCAGTCACCGAGGCGGCGAACCTTGGCCTTCACGGCACGAGACTTGCCATTAAGCACAACCCGCGGCGCGTCGTCGGCCTCGAGGTTGCGAACCCACTGCGAGGAGATGCGGACGGTAGAAACCAACAAGCTGTTGCCAATGCGCTGGGCCAGGAGCGGCATATTTCGCGGTTTGCCACTCACCCGGCCTTTGGTCTCAAGAATGACAATCCCTGCGCTCACCGGAAGTGGCAAGGGGCTGCCAATCCCAGTTCGGACCAATTGCTCGACAGTGTCATTAAAAGCCATAAGCCCCAAAGTAGGGGTGGCCTCAACACTTGCGGTAGCCAACAGCCCAATGTCACCGCCCGAGACCGATGAACCTGACCGGCATCCTCCAACCAACGCGACCCGACCAGCAACCAACGTGGGCCTGGAACCGTCTGGGGTCTCATGGTTTGTGGAGTTGCGCCATTAGTGGCATTTTTTTCGCTGGGCCAGTGAAAAAACACGAGTTAGTGGCGCAAAACCGGAACCTAGGCACTGGTTTCACCTGTTGCCGGCGGTCAGGACTACCCGAATCTCAGTTCGGCCCAACTCGCTTCGCCCAACCTGCTTCGCCTCAACGTGCCACCGCCAACTTGCTATTGGGGGCCGACGTTGGTGGACTGGGCGCGTGCTAAACGGATATCGGGTTGTTGAGTTGGCTATTTGGGTTGCTGGTCCGGCGATTGGCGGAATCATGAGCGATTGGGGTGCCGACGTCATCAAGGTCGAAGCGCCCGCCGGTGACCCTATGCGCGCCATGTACCGCGCCGTGGGCGTGGAACAGGATCGTGTGCCTGCGTATGAATTAGATAACCGAGGCAAGCGCTGCGTGGTCCTTGATCTTGGCACCGAACAAGGGCGTGCCCATATGGATCGGTTGCTGGCCACCGCCGATGTGTTCGTGACCAATCTGCGCATCCCGGCTCTCACCAAAATGGGACTCCATCACGAAGCGGTCACCGCACGATTCCCGAAACTGATTTATGCCGCGGTGACCGGTTACGGATTGAGCGGCCCTGATCGCGATCGCCCCGGGTACGACGCTGGCGCGTTTTGGGCCCGTTCCTCCCTTGCTCAGAATCACGCGGTCGACGGTGAAATGCCCCCGGTACTCAAATCCGGTGTGGGCGATCACGTGACGGCAATTGCCGGTGTTGCTGGGGTTTGTGCGGCGCTGTTGAATCGAGAGAAAACTGGTGAAGGACGCGTTGTTGACATCTCGTTGTTGCGAACGGGAATCTATGTAAACGGCTGGGATATTGGAACCCGTCAGTACTTTGGCCGCATGCAACGGACTCGACCGCGCACCAAGTCAACCGCGCCGCTCATCAACTGTTATCCAACCGGCGGCGGACCGCTTGACGAACAGGGCAACGTAACCGATGGCCGGGGAGTTTGGCTGCTCGGCCTCGAACAGGATCGGCACTGGCCGCCCTTACTCCGTGCACTTGGTAATCCACCCGAGCTCGACAACCCGTTGTTCGCTAATGCGGTTCTTCGCGGGAAAAATGCCGAGGCCGTCGTTTCGGAGTTGGACCGCATTTTTCGTACGTACACCTTCGATGATTTGACCGCTGCCTTTGATGCACAGGATGTGTGGTGGGCACCGATCAATTCGATTGTGGATGTACTCAGCGATCCTCAGGCTATTGCTTCGGGCGCGTTCGTCGACATGCCAGTAGGTCCCGATGAGCCCCCATTCCAACTGGTGAGCAACCCGGTTTCGTTCAGCGGCTGGAACCCCACCATGCGCGCCGCCAACAAACTCGGCGCCGACACCGACGAAATCCTCAACAGCTTGGAAACGTAGCTCGCCAGCTTGTAGCGCTGGTCGCGCCTTGTGTGGGCGGCCACCTGGAAACCAATGCAACAATCGCCTGTATGGTTTGCGTTGTGACGCTTTTCGACGCTGGGCATCGATTTCCGTCACAACGCTTCGCTTCAATGAACCAGAAAAGTTCTTGCACCAGGGGACCTTCTTTGGAATCGGTGAAAGGAAGTTCGCAGCATCGGGCTTTCCAGTAAGCGTGCCTGATGGATCGCCCTACGTAAACGCAAAAGGAAGCGCGGTACCGCAACGGAATCTCCACGTTGGGGCATTCGATGGCGTGCAACACCAACATCAACACCGGCGATGCAAACCTCGGTGACGACGACAACCGCTACCCCATTGGCCATCGGCAGCGAAGTCACCATGATCGGGGATTCGCTCATGGAGACCGCCGCACTGGCACCGCAAGCACGATTCGGCCCAGACGTCGTCGTAGATACTCAAGTCGGCCGGCAATTCACAAGTGGACTCGAACAGGCCAGCGCCCTGCGATACGACGGAAAACTCAAACCCATCGTGATTATCGGGCTTGGCACCAACGGCCCGTTTTCGGAGGAGCAAATTGAAGCACTGATCGCAGAACTGAACGAACCAAGATCTGTCCCGAGTCCGGACTCCCCAAGATCTGTCCCGAGTCCGGACTCTGGGGCCTTCGATTCGTCCCTACCACCCGCAGCCTGGGCTCCATCAGATCTTCCCCGAGCCCAGCGATCTCCAGAAGCGCCAGCACAACCAGCGTCCCGAAGAACTTGCCAGGATGTGACGCGCTCAGCCCGTGCGACGGCAAGAATACGTGCGTCCATGAATGCTGAATCCTTACGTAGACGACCTCGTGTGGTCGATGAATCGGCTGAGCAGTTCGCCGAGTTCGTGCGAGTCGACGGCCTTCGTTTGCGACGGATTATGACGGCCCGTTACGGCGTGGAAGCAGGCGGTGACATCCACGCAGAATCTATGGCGTGGGCGTGGCAGAACTGGGCGAAGTTGCAAGCGATGGAAAACCCCGTCGGCTATTTGTATCGGGTGGCGCAATCCTCGGCCCGACCTCATCATCGGTGGTTGCGGCGGACGAGTTTTCCGTCGAAGTTTCCTGAGCGTTGGCATCTGGATGAAGACTCGTCACTGTTCGATTCGTTGAGCTCGCTCAGTGAAGCCCAGCGAGTTTCGGTGTTGATGGTGCACGGCCACCAATGGACCTACGCCGAGGTGGCCGAAGCACTGGAGTGTTCCGTAAGCGCCGTTACCAATCATGTTCACCGAGGCCTAGCAACGCTGCGCCGCCAACTGGAAAGCGAGGAGCCATGAACGATCGACAGAATCCCAACAATCTGCACAACCCGCAAGATTCGGTTGAAGCACGCGTAGCTCGCGCTGCGCAACAACTTGATACCGCCGCGGCAAACTATGCGTACAGAACACATGCTGAAGTTGCCACGTCGGTTAACCCAACTCGTTCGTCTTCTCGTTTGCGTGGCATTGAGGCTCCGCATGGAACTCGGCGGCGTTTTGCTCCATTTGCTCCATTTGCTGCCATTGGTGGGGTCATTGCCTTTGCAGGATCGCTGCTGTTTGGTGCCTCGGTAATTTCCAATCAAGCGGAAAAGCCGCCAACCAGGATCCCTGTTGAAGTTGCATCACCCACCACTTCGATTGACCCAGCATCAGACTTTCCTTTTATCGGTGAACTTACTGTTCTTCTTCCCAACGCCTCGGTAAAATCGGGAACGGAGGAGCTAACGTTCCGGAACAGCGTGGCAGTTTCATCGATCAATCAACAACGTTTCACGCTCACTTCGGCCCTCGATATTGACATTGATTCCGACGGCACGAAAGAGCTAGCCGTACTTATCAATCGCCCCCCGAGCGTTCCCGACACCACCCCTACCGTGCCACCCGAATCGATTGCGGATGCCAAAGACTCGAAGAGTTCCAAAAGTCTGAAGGATACGAAATCGGCAGACCTTTTAAAAAACGCTCCGTCGAAGCTCAGCAAAGCAAGTCCAAAGGGCCTCGATTTTTCCACCCGACCGGCCTCGGCAACTTCAAAAACTTCGGCTGTTGCGGTTCTTCGGATTGCTGATGGCATCACCAAAACTTTGGCCATCACCCCAGACTTTGCTACCCACTACGACACGTTGCTCATGAATCGCAAAACTCTGTGGGGGATGCGTCTGCTCGGCAATGGTTCGCCGGGTTCGGGAGAAGCCGTTTTGCAACGTGCGCTTGTTGATACCGACCGTGGCGTTATTGACTGGGCCACGCCAGAATCACCGATTGCCCGAACTGAGCTGCCACTCATTGTGGGCGGCGATCGACAGATTCGCTTTCTCGATGGCACAAAATCGGCACTGGTGTTTGCTGCAGCCGGAACCCGCAGAGGCTGGTTCACCGCCAAGGCCGGCCAGACCCTCACGATCGGAACCATCGGCATTCCCAGCGGCAAAAAGCGCCAGGTAACTCTTTTGAAGCGCAAAGGCTCAAACGACCAACAACCTGGTTTCAACGGCCTACTTCCCGGGCCGTTCACCACCGTGCTCCCCCACGGCGGCGACTACGAGATCCTCATCGGCGAAGGCAGCGCAAGTCAAGCAGACACCACCTTCGAACTGAACATCGAATAGCCACTCCTGACACTTCTCTAGCTTGACCTTTTTCCAAAAAAACGTACACGTAGTAGATTATTTGTAAGACGCGTGGCCGTTGACGACCGGGACCGAACGAGGTCTCCCCGGACGCCTAACTCGCACTAGCTATGGCGGGTGCGGGGGTTGGCGATACGGGGGACGTGGAGGGTTACGACGGTGCCGTTGTCGTTACGGAAGGCCAGGGCGCCACCCAACTCGGTAGTAACAAGCGTACGTACTATTGATAGACCGAGACTTTTTGAACCCGAGAGCGAAAATCCTTCGGGGAGTCCGTTGCCGTTATCGCGTACTTCGATCGTCAACTTATCCGGCTCCGAAGCCAAACGAATAGCCACAAGTCCTTGTTTACGAGGCGCACCCACCAACGTAACCTCACCAAAACCACCACCACCTGGACCACCGCCTGAGCCAACTATGACACCTGGGCCACTAAAAGACTGCGAACCAGAGAACGCATGCTCCACGGCGTTCTGCAGCAACTCCGTAAGGACCACTATCAATGGCGTGGCCGTCTCCGGAGGCAAATCACCAAGAGCACCCTCAACCGTGAACGTAACACCAGGCGTAGCCAAACCCTCCTCCACCAACCGCACCAAAGGCCGAACGAGTTCATCAAAAGGAACTGCGTCGCGATCAGCCGTCGACAAGGTTTCATGCACCAACGCAATCGAACGAATACGGCGAACCGACTCCTCAATGGCCTGCTTCGCCTCGGCCGATTCCAAACGACGACCCTGCAACCGCAACAACGCCGAAATGGTTTGCAAATTATTTTTCACCCGATGATGCACCTCGCGAATCGAGGCATCCTTGGTTACGATTAAACGGTCGCGCCTGCGAATATCAGACACGTCACGAATCAGCACCACCGCACGAACCGGGGCTCCTGGAGCCAAGAGTGGAATCGAACGCAACACCACCGTGGCACGATGACCCGCCGCTTCGAGCTCGCCTTCAATTTCTGCAAACGCTGGAAGGTTGGTTTCCAAACATGCCTCAGCCGGAGCAGAACCGGGAACAATGGCAGAAAGCCGATGGTCCTGCGGATTGGCGACGATACCCAAGCGATGCAGCGCCGAAGTGGCATTGGGCGAAACGTAGGTGATCGTCTCGCTCGCACCAAGCACCATGACCCCATCACCGACACGCGGTGTTCCCACCGGTCGGGCCGGATCAACGGGAAGAAACGGAAACAAACCGTCGCGAATCATCACGGCCAGGGCATCAAAAATTTCGAGATACGTCCGCTCCAAACGGCCGGGGCGACGCGTCATGTCGCTACCCAACTCGCGAGTCAACACGCCAACAGATACGAGCGAACCATCCGCACACTTACGATGCACCGGAATATAGGTGACTCGAACAAAACCCTCATCGGCCCCGCCCGAATTCGACAGTGCACCATGCTCGCCTTCGAGAATCCGGCCGCTCGACATGGCCTCACCGAGCAGCGGACGAATAGCAGTCGGCACCACACGGCCCACAAGATCATCTTCGTACAGCGTGCGGCTTGTCGTTGAACGTATTTGCCCCGAAACCACAAACGCATCGCCGTGTCGAACAAACAGCAACAGATCACTAAAACAAAAATCGGCTACCAAGCCCCACGTAGCGGTTAGCTCGGCAAGGTAGTCACGATCAGCCTCGGCATCCGCTCCCATCACTACCTCGACCATCAGTGAGCCACCATCGAATCGCTAACCGTACTTACGGTTACTCCGTGCATCGCCGGGGCCAACACCAAACGCCGCCAACCTGCCACCGCGTCAATCCGACGCAACAATTCCGCCGCAGCATCGACACCTTCGGGAAGCAACACCGTCAGCGAGCCACCGTCGCCACCTGCCCCGTTCACCTTTGCCCCGGCACCAAACTCGGCGCACCAGCGAACAATCCGGTCCGCGTCAGAGGAAATCAGTTCGCCATCAAGAGCGCGCTGCGCCTCAACGCTGGCCATTACTATGCGCGTATACGATTCTACGTCTCCTGCGATCAGGGCCGAAGCCCCGGCGGAAGCCAACTCCCGGATTGGACGCAACAGTGGCTCTGGATCAGAATTTTCCAGACGGCGAATCACTTCAGAATGGATCGCCGACGATTGGTGCGGCCGCCCGAAATATACCGTTTGCAAACGGGAACCCAACACGGCAAGTGTCGCCTCAGACACCGGCACCCGCTGAACCACGAACCCCGGATAATCCACGTCAATCAACGACACCCCACCAAACGCCGCAGCGGCATGATCCTGCACCCCGCTCTGCATACCCGTCGACGTTTCCAACTGATGCGCTTCTACCGCAACATCATGTTGATCCACAGACAAACCACTATGTGCACGTAGTGCTGCAACCAGGGCCACACCGACCGACGCCGACGTACCCACCCCAGACCCAGGAGGAACGGTTGAATCGATACGAACCTCTGTACCCGCAGCATTGGGTCGAGCGCGAAGAATCGCCTCAATCATGCGATGGCCAGGCACCGTGTTGGTCCCGTCAAGATCGATCCGAATACCATGAGCAGCAAGCACCAACCGACGATCGCGAGGCTTAGCCGTTTGCAAAATTTGCACGGTGACACCCGGACCTACCGCGATATTGCAAACCAGCCCGCGCTTCGCAAACCAAGTATCGGTCCATCCACCAAGATCACAAACCCGAACCGGGGCCCTCGCAACAATCGCCTGAAACTGCACACCCATCAGGTGTCCCATTTCACGGGCGGCCATGTTGGAGAGGGAAAAGCCACACCTATCCCGATCCCCCACTCGGCGCAGCCAACCGGTCCCCGCCAGAACACCAGAACGTCGAGTTTCTTTTTGGAGCCGTTCACTCGAACAACGACCGGACGGTAGTGCAGAAAGGAACGTCGGGCTGAACGAACATAAGCTCGAGCTCGGCTAGTTCTTCTTCATCGGCCCAGGCTCGGAGCGCATCTACAATTGCCTTCCGAGTCTGTTTTAGATGGCTTCGATTAAGCCCAAGTGCTTCAATCGTGGTGGCAAGCTTTGGATCGCTGGCGGTCGGCACGAGTTCGCCTGTAGCACCCCGAACTGTGAAGGACAGTCCGGTAAGTTCAGTTGGTTTATATGCGAGCAGACAAATATCGTTGTCTCGCTTTGCCGCGCTGCAGCCCTTTGCTCGAGCCTTGGTCGCCCCATCAGATGCATCATCGCAGCTTGCAAAACAATTGTCCCAAGTCAGATTCCAATTGCCATCGACAGGAACTACTCCCGCGGTGCAACTCCTTTTGGAGTCTGGGTGAAAATGTTCGATCGTAAATTTAGAAGGCAACCCTGATTCACAATAGGCACATCGATTCTCCTGCATTGACTTGAGGACGGGCCTTAGGACCGCACCCAGCCGAGAGTCCAATGAACCATTTGAGCCTCTCTGCATCCTCAGCTCATGTGGCTCGACAGGCCGATCAAGGTTGATCATTTCGCCTTGGCCCGGCGGTACTCGGCGAGTTTTGCAGCACCTCGAAGCCGCAGCAATTCAGGATCCTTGCCGCCGGTCAGGTCGCTCAGCTGTTGGAAAATCCGTGCTGCCTGGTCGTTACTTTCCGTCCCACTGTCAAGATGTGCTTCAAACTCAGCAATCAGTTTCGCCACGGATGATTCCGGAGGACGGTCTTCAACACCCACCCGCCCGAGCAGAACCTGTACTTCCGCCCCTTCGGTGTAGTCCTGTTGTTCGAGTGATCCTTTCCCATCAGAACCGATCGAAACTATGTGTACTGAGCCTTCTGGCGCAGACTGCCAAACCTGAGGACTGTGCGACGAAACAATCCACTGCAAGTTTGGAAATGCCCGCATGAGCGTCGGCAAGAAAATCTGTGCGGCCCCCGGATGCAGGTGCTCGTCGATTTCATCGATCAATACCGCGCCAGCGATGAAGGATGGGTCCTTTTGTGGGTTGAGTTGTGATGCCCGGAAGAACAAATCACCAATGATGGCCAACACGGCGCGCTGACCTTCAGAAAGATCTTCTGCCCGTACATTGACGCCCGTCGGAAGTACCGCAATGAGTGCATTGGCGCTAACGTCGAAATGAACTCCGTTGAGCATCCGGCTGTTCACTAGCGCCGATTCAAACAGGGCAAGGGAGTGTTGGCCCGCTTCACCAAGCATTTGTTGACGCAGCACCCATGCAGCCACAGAGGACATATTCGGTTCTGCATCCCACCATCGTTCATATCCTGCTGACCGCGGAAGATTAGTGGCCATAACCTTCGCAATCTCGGTTGCAACAGAGCCTGCGGTCACTCGACGCGGCGAAGGATAGGCGCGAACCAAGAGAAACTCGGAAGCATTTGGAACCGGGTTATGCGATTGAAGAGGTTCAGAGTTATAAAAGTCTCTAAAGCGTCTTCCCCACGTGGCAGGCAAACCTTCAAAAGATCCTGTGGCGATAATTTCCACTCGTGCTTCAATCGGCCAGCACTCGTCAAAGACCTGATCATGAAGTTCTCGTCGCGAGTCGCCAGTTTCGAGACGTGGAACCTCGCCACCATAGGAACTAACGATGTTCGCGAGCGCATGGACTAAGCCACCAAGGAGGGACGATTTGCCCGCACCGTTTGGGGCGATTGCAACGGTAGTTCCTTGAAGCGAAGCATCGATCGTGAGGAAACCTCGGTAGTTTTCCAGATGAACCTGTGTCACTTCAAAAGGCAACTGACTCATTGCTTTTTGCCCTTCCTCTTCAGGAGCTCAGGGACACCCTTCGAGGTAACGAACACCCACAACGGTGAGTTGTCCCAGTTTTCTAGCGCAGGAGCTACATAACCATGCGTCACGAGGATATGAAGCGCCTCAGCAACCATTCTCGAAATCTCTATCGAAGACGCCGGACGAGAAGGCAAGTCCAGGTCGCCCCGCAGGTTTCCAAGATGCACGGTAGCAGGAGGGATCGGAAACTCAACGAGAAGTTGGAGCGCCAACTTGAGCGGGTCATCATCGAAAAGCTTCTCAATTTCAGCGTCAGTTAGCGTCATGTTTCGTCAGTCTTTTCAGGCAATCGGGAAGTGAATCTCCCAAGCCAGGTTAGTGCTTTGGTATTGGATCAGCCTTGCCAACCAGCTCGCTCGCGTACGGCTCTACTGCCAGCGATAGTAATTCCACGACACGCCCCGTCTTGGGAGCATGCAACATCATGTTTGAACTAACGGCTAGGCCCACATGATGGATTGCCTTGCTCCCCGATTGGTATCGAAAAAAGAGCTGGTCCCCTTGCTGCCAGGCACCAGCCAGATCGGTCCCACGGCCGTAACTTTTGACAGATTGCTGAACGTCAAGCAGTTGATCTTTGGAGTCACGCGCAACGAGCACCCCCAAACTTCGATAAGCCAAATGCACGAGGCCGGAACAGTCAACTCCCCAACCAGAAATCCCGCCCCACAGATACGAGGTGCCGAGCATTTCCGAGGCCGTTCGAATCAATTCTGTTGGCAAAAAGTGCTCTGGCCCAAAGTGGCATTGAGGAGGCGCATGAGACACATACGCACCGCAGTCGGCATCGATCCAGAATTTGCCCATTGAGCTTGTCACGAGAACTTGTGCACGATTGGTTCCCGTCGCAGGGTCCACATCGACCACCGGCAACCGCGTGCCCATACTCAGCACTGCCACCGGCGGGCCGTTGCGCGTGGCGCGAACTGGAACCAAACGCCGAGTCACGCAAAACACCGACGAATCACTCCCAGCACCATCCACAACAGCAACACTGGCCGACGAGGAAGCAAGATGGGCACTGGGAATCCACGCTGGGTAGCCACGAGGGTCGAGTGAAGAAGGCTGCCAAGGCAATCGAACATCGCACCACCCATTGGCCTCGCTCACCACCACCACCGGTTCACCTAAGAGTGCATTGGTAGCAATTCGTCCAAGAAGGTCTAGACGAAGTTCGTGGCTGAGGGCAGCCATCCACGCGGCCATATCGGGAACCGGCTGCGTAACCGCAACATCACCAGGTCGAGACGCGTCGGCATGCATCCACGCTGCGGTAACGGGGACAGCAACTACCGCCATTTCGGTTCCCAAAGTATTTGCATCGAGTGTTGACACGACAAGAACCTCATTTCTCTGCTTGCATAGTTTCACGTCACAGAAACGATGCCGTCGGCGTACACCAATGGCGACGTGTCCTTCGCCCACCATGCTGCATCAAGATCGTGCACCGAAAAGGGTAGCGTTGCGATTGTTGACGTCGCGATCGCCGGCACCGAGATTGCTGGCTCTGCGATTGCTGGCGTTGCGATCGCTGGCTCTGAAATTGCTGGCACCGAAAGTACCGGTAGTGAATTCAGCGACGAGGCAAAGCGCACCGCGGCCGCAACCGAATGGGGGTGTTCCATCATCGAACCAACCAGCACTCCCAAACCGGCGGCGCGAGCCTTGGCGACGGCAACCCCACTGCCCGTGAGCCCACCAAACTTCATGAACTTCACGTTGATGGCATCTGCTGCTTCGGCTTCGATGATCCGGTCTACATCGGCCAGGGTCCTCGCTGATTCGTCGGCAACAACCGGAACTACGGCCACTCCTCGGGCAGCACAACGCTGATGAACCCCGATCCGAACTTGTCGCAAACCGTCGAGATCAGCGGCAGAAGTTGGTTGCTCAAACACGCCCAGCACAACATTGGCATCGAGCGCAGCATCAAAAATGTCCAAGGCCTGAGCCACGGTCCAACCTTGGTTGGCATCGACCCAAACCTGCACGACACCGGCAGGGCCGTTGGGAAGATCGTTGGTTCTGACGGCGCCCAGAGCCCGAGCTAGCGCAATCAAACGCTGCGCATCATGAGCAGGATCAGCCCCAAGCTTGGCTTTGATGACCCGAAAACCCGCAGCCACCCTGCGATGCGCCGTAGCCACCATATCTTCAAGCGAGCCAGCCCCAATCGTCACCGAAGTCACGAGACTCTTGATTGCTGGTGGGCCCCATCTCCGCTTCGCTTCGAGCCCCATCAGTGCGTCCTTTCCGACCGGCGGGCCGGATCGGGGACTCGCCGAAAAACTAGAACGCACCGAGCCCCTCACAGTTGCAGGCGCAGTTGCTGTTTCAGGGCCACCCACAGGGTTGTGCGAGCCGAACATGACATCGTGCAAAGCCAGATCAACGCCCGCCATTCCCGACGAACATTGCTTCGTCCATCGTGCGTACTCAGCATCGGGAATGCCAAACAATGAACTACTCTGCGCGCCTAGTACATAGTGCCGTAACTTCTCAAAATTTGTCCCGAGTCCGGACTGCTCAAAATTTGTCCCGGGTCCGGACTGCACAAGACTTGTCCCGAGTCCGGACTGCACAAGGTGGCGCCCAATCAAGTACGGCCCCACCACATCGTTGATGAGCTCTTCAATGCCCTCAACCGTGTCTCCGGTGATAGCCGGGGTCGCCGTAGCGTAACCAACGCCAACCTTTCCGCCCGCATGCAGCACCACCCGGAGCGCTGAGATCGAATCGGTTTCCCGAATCGCCGTCCGGAACGTTTCGTGCAGTGCGATCTCCACCCGACTACAGCTCAGCGATTCAATGATCATGTTGCCGCCCCACCGACGAAACGTTGCGAATCCGACGAGGCCCCCGCACGGCCCACTTCATCCGCTCCGATCAAGGGTGAAGTTTGATGCGTGAACGTACTTTGTGCATTCAGCGATATCGGCACTCCCAACGGCAAGGTCAGATGACGATCGCCATGACCAAATGGCGCTCCCAAAATAAAGGGTCCCTCAATGAAACCCAGGCGTTCGAGAAGCACATCATCTAGAGAAGTTCCTTCACCACAACCAACCCACTCACCACAAACCACACCCACCGCATAGGCGAACCAACCCGCACGTAAAAGCTGCGTAAGCATACGATCCACACGGTACGGCGCCTCGTTCACATCCTCTAACACCGCCACGAAAGGAACCGCGGGTGCTACACCTTCCGCACTGCCACAAAGCGAAGCCAACACGGCGAGATTGCCACCAAACCACGGCGCGACCACTGTCCCATTACGGATCACCCGAGCCGAATCCCAATAGGCACTCGAACGACCAGCCGCCATGAGCTCAGGCCCCGCCGCTTCGCCACACAACACCGAAACAAAGGAATCGTGTGTAGGCCCATCAGCCAACGATCCCGGCACAACGCCGTCCGCCAACAGCCCGGCAACGTGGGGACCCAACAGCGAAGGCCAAGACGTATGCACACGTAATGCCTCATGCAGGGCAGTACTATCGCTCATCCCCACTACAGGGCGTACACTCGCCCCGTTGACCGCGTTCCAATCGATCAGATCAAGGTTCCGCACCATGCCGTATCCACCGCGCGCTACCAACACTGCTTCAATCGACGGGTCGGTCAGAGCCCAAAACAAATCCGCAGCACGATCGTGATCCGGCCCGGCAGTGATCGCCCCCACCGAAGTACAGTTAACTCCAACGATGGGCTGTAAACCCCATGAACGCAATCGCAACACGCCATGCTCGAGGGCCGCGGGATCAACAGGACCGGAAGGCGAAATGACGGCCACGGTTGACCCTCGTCGCAGCGCATTCCATGGCAGGTCCGACGGATTCCACGAAACACTCACGAATCCCTCTGGCAAACCCTCTGACACACCAACAGGCACACGATCCAATGCCTCAATAGGTACACCGCTAGACACGCCACGAAACACGCCATCAGCCAAACTTGCAGACCTATCAACCGCCTTGCTCATCGGAAGTTGTCCGATACCGATTTCCACGAAAAGCGGTTTTCATAAGCATACGAAGCAACGTTACGAACAGCCGTAGTGGCCTCTGCCTCCGTCAGACCCACCGTACAAACAGCCAACACGAAAGGATCGGTGTCGTCGGGTTCGATGAAGGCCACATCGTGGAGCACCTCGTTGGTCTGGCCCTCCTTGTTCCCCACCGCAACCTCTCCACGATCAATCGCGTCATCAATTGCAAAGGGAATCATGGACCGTTGCGTTTGGCAGCGCAGTACCTGACAAAGGTAGGTTAGGGAATCATCGGCAGCAATCGTTCCAAAGCGGATACTCCACATCAGTTGTGCCGCATCGAGCGCAGTCAACATGTTGGTACGACCAGCGTCACGGGCAGGACCATCGAAGACCATGCGCTCCACCACGCTGTTGTCACACCCAGCCTCCAGCAATACCCAGTTGACCGCTTCAAGACCAACTACTTGCATCAACAAGTTCGCTGCCTCATTGGAAGACACGGTGATGGATCGCCGTAACGCCCGAGCAACGCTCACCATCTTGTCTCCCGGGGTGGGTCCCTCTGCTTGCACTAACTCTGATCGGGTTGCCGGTTTTGATCTAACGGGCCCCATCTCCGCTTCGCTTCGAGACCCGTTAGCCGGTCCTAAACCAACCGGCAAGCCGGATTGGGGACCAGGTTTTGATCTAACGGGCCCCATCTCCGCTTCGCTTCGAGACCCGCTAGCCGGTCCTAAACCAACCGGCAAGCCGGATTGGGGACCAGGTAACTTTCGCAACCAATGCGCTGGAAAAACCTCTCCACTCTTGGCAAACTCACCAATTCCAGCATGCTCGCTCAGTTCACCGGGGCCCGCCAGATCAGACCAGGGATCCACCAAGAACAGTTCAGGGTCGAGCGAATCGTCGTCAATCGTAAAGGGCGAACCATCAAAGCCCGAAGCAAACTCACCGTTGTAAGCCAACAGATCATCTGGCGAAAGCATCCCGCTATCAAGCTTACGCAACACCGCCACCGCAACTGCCAATTTCATGATGCTGGCCGCGTAACACATCACCTTCGCACGGTTCTCCAACCGGGTAACCCCATCAACGTCAACCAGAGCGACCGACACTCGCGCTAGCTCATAGTTACTCAACGACAGTTCCCCGGAACTCATACCATCGCAGCGTAGCGGCGCACGCCCGAGCGACAGCGGAGTTCTGGCCGACTGTTTGCGTCACGCAAAAATCCTCGCAAACACGATCGGCTGTCAACGGCTGTCAACGGGTGCACAACAAGCGCCAGCCACAAAGAACCCAACGGCCAATGGTCAAATAGGAATCGCCAGCATTGCCCGCCACCATCGCCCACCACCATCAGTCGACGATGAAGCAAGCCGACGAAATCGACCAGCAGTTACCAAATCGCCTGAACGACCGAACCCAATCCATCGACGTCGGCCAAGGGTGTTTCGAACAACGGGATACGCACGACCGTTGCAGGAACCTTGGCGAGCTTCGCCAACTGACGCTGCTGGGTTTCCGCGGTCTCAGCAAACCGCAAAAACGTCTCGGCCACAGCCTTCACCATATGTTCGCTATGAGCACCATCCTCATGTTGTTCACTAGGTTCAGTGCATTCACCCTGAGGGCCTTGCGTTGACCCACGACCCTTTACCTTCGGCACGGCATTGGGCGTGAACCTGGAAACTGGCAGCGCATCGAGCAAACCGGCAGCAGCACGTCTAGTGCGATCGTCCAAAAACAAATCCGGCAAGATGCGATTCACCACGAACGCACCCGTGCGCAAATTCCGACGCTCCAGTTCGGCAAGAAAAAATTCTGCTTCCTGCAAAGGAGATTCACTAGGTGTACTTATTACTACAAACGTTGTGTCCTCGGCATGCAACAGAGCCCCAACCGAAGATGCCCGCTTCACAAACCCGTCGTACATGGATTGGAAAAGCAGAAAAAACTCGGCGATGTCGGCAAGAAAATCCGAACCCAAAATCCGATCAGCCACTTGATAGAACGGCTTCGCAGCCAGATAGCCCAAACGGCCCGCCCGCTCGCCCCCCAACCGATACGGCATAGTGATCCACTTCAACAGGGTCGAAGAAAAGAAGTCAGCCATCCGCTGCGGGGCATCAAGAAAATCCAGCGCGCTGCGCGAGGGTGGCGTGTCGATCACAATCAAGTCGTACGAGCCTTGCTCACGCAATTCATACAACCGTTCCATGGCCACATAATCGTGGCTTTGCACAAAACGCTGCGTAATGTTTCGATACAGCGGGTTCGCTAAAATTTTGGTCGTGGTTGCGTCGTCCGGCGAAATTCTGCGAATCAGATCGTCCCAACTTGCCGATGTGTCCAACATGGCAATGGCCAAGGAACCCTTCGCCCCCACCAACGGAATTGGTGTCGCTTCATTCCCCACCGACTGCAACCCCAGCGCAGCCGCCAACCGTTTCGCCGGATCAATCGTCAACACCAAGACTCGCTGCTCACTGTGGCGAGCCGCGCCCAATCCAATCGCCGCCGCCACGGTGGTTTTCCCCACACCACCCGCACCACACGTCACCACAATCGAAGACGATGTAGCCAAATCCCGAACTCCACCCTCTAGCTGAGCGCCCACCTTTGCCATCGTTTTCGATCCCAATTTCGATCCCAATTTCGATTCCGCTTTTGAGTCCGTCCTCGCCGGGTCGAGAGCACCCGCCCCTGCCTTCGTGTTGGACCGCGACTCCTCAAGACCTGTCCCGAGTCCGGAGTCACGTTCCGCGTTTTTTGCGGCAAGCTGTGCGGCAACGCGAGCTGTCTTTGCTTTGCTTAGGGGCGACATCACGAAAGCTCTTCCGACAGCATTTCAGCGACCGCAATCGTGGCAGGAAGTCCAGCACTCACACCAAACAATTGCGCCACAAATGCCACAGGGACGGTTCCCGCGATTGTTCGCAATTCCGCCAAATGTTGTAGCGATTCGGTTCGCAAATCTTCAGCCATCCCAACACCACGAACCAACCGCGCCGATTCGCGATCTTCCAATCCAGCCAAACCCGCACCCAACCTGCCCCGAGAACCAGTTGTACCACCGGCACCTTTACGAAGCTCCGCAAACTCTAACGATTCGGCGTGCGTGAACGGCACGGGGAGAACACGATTCACCACAACCGTTTGCACACTTACATTTGTCTGCGATGCAAGGTTGGCAAACAATTCGGCTGTTTCACTCACGGGTAATTCCTCCGCAGTTGCGACTGCGACAACACCCGTCAATTTGGGGTCGCCAAGAATGTCCAAGATCCAAGCCGTTTGCGAACGCAAAAGACCCGCCTGAACCAACTCGTTAATAGCCTGGGGCGCCCGAAGCAAGCCAACGATATGCCCCGATGCCGTGGCATCAACCACCACAATGTCGTAGTGCCGTTCGCGGACCTCATGAGCCAGTTTGCCAATCGTGACAATTTCTCGCACACCAGGCGCTGCGTTAGCCAGAAAATCGAACGCATTGGAAAGCAGCCCGATACGAGTTACGAATGGCAAACGCAAATAGATCCGCAGGTACTCCTTAAGCGACTCTTCCGGATCCATCACCATGGCATGAAGACGTGGGTGAATTTCTCTCGGAGCAAACGCAAGCGGAGTCGAAGCCCGGGCACTTACCCCCTGCAACGAAGCAAGCAAATCTCCCTTGGCATCGAGTTCACACAACAACACCCGTTTACCCAGCGCTGCGGCCTGCCACGCCAATGCCGAGGCCACCGTCGTCTTCCCGACACCACCCTTACCGGTAACCACCAGCAATCGACGATCGAGAATATCCATAACAAAATTCAACCGGACAGGAACATTCAGACTCACCGCTCACGCTTGCTCCCAAACCCCGCCAAGCTTGCGCCACACCAACGGGGACAACACAGGCCACCTCACAGACCAACCGACTGGCCAGACCACGGTCGACAAAGGCTCGAAACCACGAGTCAACAGGCAAGTCCAGCAGGAAAGTCCAACATGAGAGTCCAGCAGGAAGTCCAGCAGGAAAATTACCAACCGAATGGCTGGCAACCAACTCAGCCAGAGCGGGAGAGAGCGCCAAAATGGCGAGTTGAGAATCTCCTAGCGGGCGAAGCCAACCTTGCGTTCTTCAGCGGCGGCGCCAACTTCAACGTAAGCAACTTTCGATGCGGGTACGCCAACAGTGCGGCCCTTTTTGTCGGTCAACCACAACACTGCATCGTCATCAGCCAGCGTCTTGGTGATATCGGCGAGAACGGCCTCACGATTTACGTCACCCAAGTCCAAATCGATTTCTTTCATCGACTGCGACACACCAATGCGGATCTCCACGGCAAACTCCCTTTGCAAGCTTTTGAAAGACGCAACTCCTCGCTCCGGCCGCCAAGGCAACACCGGTGAGAAGAGAAGCGTCGTTGGGTAACGCTGTTTGTCACCCAACGTCGTCATAAAAACTTCGACATCCCCACTCTAGAAGGACTCACCCGTCAACGACTACGGGAAACAAGAACTCTTTGGTGAGATCTCGATCCAGCCCGGCCAAGATGTCGATCCAGCCCAGAGCTACAGACCGAGGAACGCCGAGCCAGGCCACGCCAGTGCCGTACCGGGGCCACAACAAGGCCGCACCCAAACGACACGAGAGGCGACAAAACCGGGCCGCAACAGCCACAAAGCAAGCCCACCAAGCAAGCCCACCAAACAAGCCCACAAACAAGCAAACGTCGCTGGAACAGCAAATCAAACGCGTGCGAGACGCCAGGGCAAAAGCTCAGCGAGCCAAAGCGAGTGACGAAACCTTGCGAGGTTTCAGCATCTGATCACGGATTTCCGCCGAAAGACGACACATCATTTCGGCATTTTCGTCGCCAATCGGATCGGAGAAATGCGTTCGCACGCTGGTCACGTGGATCGGGGCGGCCAGTTCCAACAGAGCAATGCCACAGTCGGTAAGTGCCGCGTAGAGCCCTCGTCGATCATCGGCGCAATCGATACGGGCCACGCAGCCACGCTTTACGAGCTGATCGATGCGATAGGTCAACCGACTTTTCGGCATGATGACCGCCTCAGCCAGCTCCGACATACGCAGGCGCTTGTTCGGTGATGCGCTCAACTGGGCTAAAACATCGTAATCATCGAGCGTGATCCCAGCGCCCTCGCGCAGCTCTCGATCGAGTGTTTCCATCAAGAGTTTTTGCATCTCGAGGAAGGCCATCCAGCAACCAAGTTCAGTTTCGCTTAACCAACGCACGCCCGGCTCGCTCATATGTCCAAATTAGTGCCAATTAACTCTGAATCGTTTCAAAATCCGGAAAACGGAAAGATTCCTAGTGCAATTTGGGAACTCCGCGCTCCCCCACCCGAGTCGCGGCGTAGCCCAATCGCCGCTTCAGTGCATAACCAGGCGTCGCCAAC
>JAYTWN010000206.1:0-12289 GCA_043743435.1 Acidimicrobiia bacterium | reverse complement strand
GGCGGGGTCATCCGGACGTTCGAGCGAATGGTGGGGCTTGAACCAGAGCCGGTTGGTAATGTCTCGGGTCGCTGGTTCGGCCTAGGCAGCCCACGAAACGAATCGAAACAACCGGCCACCCCAACTACCCCGAGTATCCCGAGTATCCCGACTATCCCGACTTTCGCGACTCTGACTTCGGTTCTGGGTTTTCACAGTGTGGATCTGCTCAGCGACGAATTGCTAGCTCGATTCAACAAAGCTGGTGGGGGTGAACCAATTGAGCGGACAGCTGGCAATGCCCTTTGAGCCCTTTGAGCCCGATGAGCCCTTTGACCCAGCCGACCTTTCCGGCCCGAACAACCCACCCAGTTCAACCAGCCCGGCCAATGTTTCTAGCCTGACCGACCCAACCCACCAACCGAATCCTTCCAAGGCTTCTGATCGTTTCCGCGTAAGCGAAGTTTCGAAAACGACCGAATCCGCTCCAGCCGCAAAGAGCCTCGGAACCTCACAACGACCCAAGGCCGAAGAAGAAACGCCACAGCCGCTGGAGAAGCCGTCGCCATTGGAAGTGCGGATTGTTCGGAGTGCCCGTCGCAAGAAATCCGTAGGCGCGCAGATCAAAGATGGGGTCGTGGAAGTCACGGTGCCGATGTGGATGAACCGAACCGAAGCCGACAAGTTTGCCGAGCAGTTCCGCAAACGGTTCGAGAAAACACGAGCGTCAACAAGTGTGGATTTGGCCGCTAGGGCTCGATCGTTGAGCCGGACCTACGGTCTTGCGAAACCGTTGAGTATCCGTTGGGTGACCAACCAGAACAGTCGTTGGGGTTCGTGCACTCCAACGGACAGCACCATTCGGATCAACAATCGTCTGGCCAAAGTTCCCACCTGGGTGCTCGACTACGTAATCGTGCATGAAATTTGTCATCTGCGTCACCCCAACCATTCGGCGGAATTTTGGTCTCTGGTGAACACCTATCCACTCACGGAGCGCGCTCGCGGATTCCTTCTGGGTATGGGCATGGTCGAAGATAGTGCCGAGAACGAAAACGACGAAGACGCCAACACTGGCGAAAACGACGAAACCTAGCGCAGCCAGGCTGATTCATAAGCGAACGTTGCATCAAAAACGAAAAAGGATTCATTGCTCAACCTTTGGTCGCAGAGTGCCGATAATTGCATGATGGGTTGGATGAAACGCTCTGCGTATCGTGTGGTGGGGCGTTTCGGGAAACGCCGACGGCTTGAAGCGGAAGCCGCAGCGAAGGCATTCAGTGAGCTCACCGAGGTCTTGCGTTCAGTTGAAGAACAGGCCGAAGCGTTAGCCACTGGGCGTTTCGACGATCCCAGTTTGGCGAAACGGCCATCGGGTTCTCTTGGACGGTCGCTGCAACACGCGGTCAACAATCTGTCCACGTCTATGACGGAGCAGCGCAACGCTCGAAAAGAACTTGAGCACGCGATTACCCATGACCCTCTCACTGGCCTGTTGAATCGATCGGGTTTGATTCGTGAGTTCGGGCCGCTGAATGCTGATCGGTTATCGTTGGATCGAAGGTCCTTTGACCAAAGCGTGGCCGATCTGGATCTCAGCGAGGAACGCCGGGAAACCGATGCCGATCGACGTCTGTCACCAAAGGTTCCTGGGGCACCACTTCGTTACAGCGCTGCACATGCGGCCGTGTTGTTTATCGATTTGGACGCATTCAAAGTGGTCAATGAAACCTATGGTCACAGCGTGGGCGACGAATTGTTGACCTTAGCGGCCGATCGCATTCGGTACTTGATCGGCCCGGAAGAGTTGGCATGTCGATTGGGTGGTGATGAATTTGTCGTAGTTCTCCGATCGAACCCAACCGATGCAGTACTACGTGCACAGATGATTGTTGATTCGATTGCGCACCCTTTTGCCCTGTCCAAGGGGCGGGCCGTTATTGGAGCTTCGGTGGGGGTGGCCGTCGGCGAACCAAACCAAGTTGAGTCTCTTCTGGTTGCTGCGGATCGGGCCGTGTATCGAGCCAAAGCCGAGGGAAAAGGCCGCGTGGTGCTCGACGAGTTACCGCTGCCTCTCACTTTTTGATGTTGGTGGGCCCTATCTCCGCTTCGTTTCGAAGTCCCACCAGAACGACCGTCCTAAACCAGCCAGCAAGCCGGATTGGGAACGACTGCGGGCGACTGTGGGCGACTCTGGGCGACTGTGGGCGCTCAGGGCCGCTGGCACGACGAACACCAATAAGCCGTTCGCGCTTGGGTTCCCTGTTTGCGGGATTGCACCACAGTGCCGCATCGTCGACATGGCAACTGGCTTCTCCCGTAGACCCACGTTTGGTTTTCCCCGTTGCCAAAATTTCTGCCGACGGGTTTTCCCAGATTGGCGCGCATAATCGTCGATGCGGTGGTCACGAGGGCAACAAGTTGTTCATCGCCGAGTTGGCGCACGATGGTCCAGGGGTGAATACCTTCAAGGAACAGTGATTCGCAGCGGTAGATATTGCCAATTCCGGCAACGACTCGTTGATCGAGCAGCACCTCGCCGATAGCGTCGTCATTGCGGGTGGCTCGGGCTCGCACCACCACATCAGCGGCACTGAACGGGTCAACCAATACATCGGGCCCAAGCTTGCCGATGGTGGTGCCCCGTTGCACGTCACGTTCTGAAAGCAAACTGACGATAGGGGCGTTAAAGCACACGGCGAGCCGGTCGTACGCGGTGATGATGACGTTGGCTTGGCGCAGCGGCCGTTGCCAGGGTGCATCGGCGGTGTAGACGTGCCACGACCCGCTCATACGCATATGACTGTGCAGGGCGACGGGTTCATCGTCATCAAGTTCAGGGCGGGTTCCGAAGGAAATGACGAGGTGTTTGCCGTGCGGTTCAACAGCCACGATGGTGCGCCCAACTAGGTTTTGCAGCTTGAGCCCAGCGACTTGGGATCGTGCGGCAGTCACGGTACGGCCACCTATCCATTGGCGAATTGATGCCGCTGTTCGATAGATCGTGTCTCCCTCTGGCATCCCAAAACCCTTGCACAACTGAGTAGCTAATGGAGGGCTGTTGGACGATTGCTGTGACCTGTCTTCTACAGTGGGCTGATGACCACCGTGACTGTTGCAGCGATCCAAATGTCAATGACCGACGATGTGGCCAAGAACGTGGCCAAGGCTGATCGTTTGGTGCGAAGGGCAGCAGCGCAGGGAGCACAAATCATTTTGATCCCTGAACTGTTCGAGGGTTTGTACTTTTGCAAAGATCAACTACCCGAACATTTACTACGTGCACAGAGCTTTATAGATAATCCAACAATCGCCCATTTTTCCGCGCTCGCCGCCGAGTTGCACGTGGTGCTGCCGCTTTCGCTTTATGAATTGGCCGGTCAGGCTCGCTTCAATTCCGTGGTGATTCTCGATGCCGACGGGTCAAATCTGGGGACTTACCGCAAGAGTCATATCCCTGATGGACCGGGCTACACCGAAAAGTACTATTTCTCTCCGGGCGATACCGGATTCAAGGTCTGGCAGACACGCTATGCGCGCATAGGGGTTGGCATTTGTTGGGACCAATGGTTCCCCGAATCGGCTCGCTCAATGGCCTTACAGGGTGCGGAGATCCTGATGTATCCAACCGCTATTGGGTCTGAGCCGCCAGCTCCAGATTGGGATTCATCGGCACATTGGCGCCGGGTGATGTGCGGGCATGCCGGAGCCAATCTCATGCCGCTGGTTGCTGCGAACCGTACCGGCCACGAAGTCGGCGAAACGTGTGCCATCACCTTCTACGGCACCTCTTTCATTGCCGACAACACCGGTGCCGTAGTTGCCGACGCGCAACGTGTTGGAGAGACGGTCATTACTGCCACCTTTGATCTGGCCGCCTTGGCGCAAACTCGGGCATCGTGGGGCCTCTTCCGTGACCGTCGCCCTGAGCTCTACGGACCACTAGCTTCACTCGACGGCACGGGAAACTCCGCCACGGTTCGATAGCTCATGCCGACCTGAGCATGGTTACGGCAGAGCAAAGCACGCCAAGTTCGCTGGAGAATGCGCGTCGCTTTGTGCAGCTCAGGCTGGACCGGCTAGAGGCCCAACGTGGTTACCCTATGCGTACTTAGCGAGGCCTTTTGGTGTGGGGACGAAGCCGTTGGCCTTCAGGAGGGGAACCAGTTCATCGGGCACGTTTTCCAGGATCAAACGGTTGAAGCGGATTGATCGATTGGCAGCTCGATACGAGTCGTCATCCGTGCCGACCATGCCAGCAAGCGCCTTGATTACCGGGGCTTCCCAGGTGTCGTCGAACGGACGTAGAGCGATGGCTCCCCGTCCACCCTTTTCTAGGTACAGGCTGGGTAACCCGTCAACAAGCAGCACATAGGCACCGGCGGCTCGTTGTGGGCCTTTAACGGGCCAGGGCAGTGCGTGACCGTAGGCATTGGCTGGATCCACAGCGGCCAGGATCACAATCTCGGGCTCGCTGGGCGGTTCTCTCAACGCACGTAACCGATCGACAGCACCTGGCACGGCAAACTGCGCGCCGCCCATCCCGGCGACAAAGTAGCCACGACGAACCCGGCCGCCTTCTTCGAGCATTTTCAACACCGGATAGAGACCGGCGAATCCACCGAGGATGCCTTCGCCTTTGATGGCTTCGCGAGTCAGCACGCCGTGACGTTCCAACAACGTGATTGCGGTGGCATGTAAACGCTGCGTGTTATCGGCACGGGCGGCAGCCATACGCTGTTTCTTGGAAGCATCCTCTGCACGCCTCGTAGTAGCAAGTGAAACCCTCGTTCCCTTTCCACCCGAGTTGCCACCGAGCGGATCAACAATCTCCGACACCGGAGCAGCAGAATCATCTGTGTGCATATTTTCGGAGTGGTCGTGATCCAATCCAACAGCAGGCTCGAATCGGTCCCGAGTTGGTTGAGAGAGCGCTGAACCCGCCTGACTTTGTTGTGCAACGCTGTCGCTCCGAAGATAGCTGATGTCGAGGCCAAGTTCGCGAGTTACGAGCGACCATCGGCCTTGCACCTTGGGCGGACCGAGGGCTGAAAGTGAGGACAACCGGGGACGTCCTGCTCGGCGTGTGGATGTGGCCGTAGTGGTGCGTCCGCCGCCTTTGCGATTCGGGATCATGGCCCGAACGGCATTGAACGAATCGTTGGTTACTTCGCCAGCCCACACCAAATCCCACAGTGCGTCGATGGTGACCATGTCATTGCGGCCTTGCATCTCGCGGAAAAAGCAGGCTCCTCGATCACCCAGAAGTTCGCGCAATCGTTCGTGTTCGCTGTCTGCCGGGCGTGCGGCGTCGCCGAGTTCCAAGGGCTTCGCCACTAACAAGGGGGCTTGGTCTCGGAGATACAAACGGACTTTGCCGTCGTCGCGGCCGAGAGACCCAGCACCTACCCAAACGATTTCGCCCGACGTGAGGAGTTCGTCGAAGAGTCGCGGGGTGTAACGAGGTAAGCGCGCAGGGAATATGTCACGTTCCAATACCGAGGCGGGTAGTGCATAGCCTTGGAGTTGGCCGATCACTTCGTACAGTCGATCCACTCCGCCGCCCACGACCGCAGATCCAACACCGTGCCAATCAGGAAGGAAGCGCGCGAGGGCATCGGTCGCGGTAGGTTCGATTTCTTTACGCAGAACGGCAAGTGAACGTTGGCGGAGTGAGCGCAATACATCAGCGTCGCACCATTCTTTACCCGAGCCGTTGGGACGAAATTCGCCTTGGAGTACCGCGCCGTTGTCACCACGTCGCAACAGACAGGAATCCACAATTGCGGCATCGACACCGAAGCGAGCGGCCACGTCGGCAGTGGTGAAAGGACCGTGGGTGCGGGCATAACGAACGAGTAGCGAACCGAGTGGGCCTAGAGGGTCGGCGGGGTCGGCAGGGTTTCCTGCGGTCCATTCGAGGAACGCGTTGGGTAATCCCGGGGGAACGTGCGCACCGACAGCTTCACGGTATCGTCCGGCATCTTCGGCAGCGGCGTAGCGATCTTCACCGGCCACACGAATGCGAATGACGCGGCGTTCTTTGATGAGCCGCTCGGCAGTCGGTTCGCTGAACTCTGCACCACCTTCACAGCGGGCAGCCAATTCGAGGGACGAAAGATCGCCAAGCTTGCGCAAGAGATCGTGCACGGCCTCGGTGGTACGGGCCTGTCGACGGGGATCGAGACATTGCAGCTCATCCTCAACGGCCGCCAATGCACGGGCATCGAGCAGTTCGCGCAACTCTTCGGCACCGAGCAACTCGGCCAGCATGTCGCGATCCAGCGCCAGTGCTGCTGCTCGGCGTTCGGCTAGGGGCGCATCACCGTCGTACATGAAGTTGGCGATGTACCCAAAGGCCAACGACGACGCGAACGGCGAGGGATGCACCATGTCGAGTGATACCACGCGGACTTTACGGGTGCGAATATCGCTCAGCAGACCATGTAGCGCTGGTACGTCAAAGGCGTCTCTCAGGCATTCGCGATACGTTTCCAACAGGATCGGAAAGCTGCCGTAACGAGAAGCAACTTTTAGTAAGTCCGCAGACTTTTGGCGTTGCTTCCAGAGTGGCGTTCTAGTGCCCGGTCGTCTTCTTGGGAGGAGGAGTGCTCGGGCCGCGTTTTCTCGGAACCGCGCGGCAAACAGAGCCGAGTTCCCAACTTCAGCGACGAGCAATTCATCAAGCTCATCAGGATCGATCAGTACGTAATCACTCGGTGGCGCTTCGTCGGCTTCAGGGAGACGAATGATGATGCCATCGTCGCTCCATACGGCCCGGGCGTCCATACCGATCTGGTTGCGGATACGGGCTTCGATGGCCATGGCCCAGGGCGCGTGTACTTGGGCGCCGAAGGGGGAAAGGATGCACAGCTGCCAGTCACCGAGCTCATCGCGGAAGCGTTGCACCACAATTTGACGATCGGTAGGGAGCGAGTTTCCGGTGGCTTGACGCTCTTCTTCAACATACGCGCGCATATTTTGAACGGCGAGCGGGTCGAGAGCGTAGGTAGTGGCGAGAGTTTCATCATCGGTATGCTCCAGGGTGCGCACGAACTCACCAATGGCCTTACCGAGTTCAAACGGCCGGCCCAGTTTGTCGCCATGCCAAAATGGCATTTTGCCGGGCACACCGGGGGCTGGGGTAACCACGACTCGATCGGGTGTGATGTCTTCAATCCGCCACGTGGTTGCACCGAGAAGAAAGGTCTCGCCGACCCGCGACTCGAAGACCATTTCTTCATCGAGTTCACCAACCTTGGTTCCTTCAGGGGTGGTGACCGTGTAGAGCCCGCGATCGGGGATGGTGCCACCGCTGGTAACGGCCAACATACGCGAACCAGGCCGGGGTGAAAGCACCCCGGAGAGACGATCCCAAGTAATACGTGGACGTAGTTCTGCGAACTCGTCACTGGGGTAACGGCCACTGAGCAGATCAAGCAGACCGGTAATCACATCGTCGGAGATATCGGCAAACGGGTAGGCACCGCGTGCCATCTGGGTTACCGCCTCAACCGTTGACCCTCCGGTTCCAATCACACTGTTGGTCCCGATCACGCTGCTGTTCCCGGCCTTTTGGGACACGACCACGTGGTCGATAACGCTCTTGCTTTTCGCACGTTTCGATGTTGGGCTGCTGGTCGTGGCGGTACTGGGCTCGTTGGTAGCCACCATGGCCACAATCTGTTGACACAACACGTCAATAGGATTCTTTGGCACCCTCGTTTCTTCAACGAGCCCTTCAAACATCCGCCTCGCCACCACCGCAGCACTCACCAAATCTCCGCGGAACTTCGGGAAAATCCGTCCCTTGCTGGGCTCCCCCACCTGGTGACCAGCTCGGCCAATACGCTGCAATCCACTAGCAACACTGCTCGGCGCTTCCACCTGGATGACCAAATCGATCGCACCCATGTCGATTCCCAGCTCCAACGAACTGGTAGCCACGAGTGCTGGCAGTTTGCCCGCCTTCAGCAGCTCTTCAATTTCCAGCCGTTGTTCGCGGGCAATGGAACCATGATGGGAACGTACTAATTCTTCACCGGCAAGTTCGTTGAGTTTGTTGGCCAACCGTTCCGCAAGTCGACGCGAATTCACAAAGACCAGTGTTGAAGTATGTGTGCGTATTAACTCCAACAATTGCGGATAGATGGCCGGCCAAATCGAGGTTCGTGCTTCAGGATCGCCAGCCGCCGCACCATTCATTACCGGTTCGCCATCAGCACCGATCACCGGTTTACCTAGCTCACCCATATCCTCTACCGGCACCACAATTTGTAGATCCAGAACCTTGCGGACTCCCGTGTCCACTACCGTTACCGGCCGTGCTCGCCACTGGCCAGTTTCGGGGTCTTGTGCACGACCGCCTAGGAACCGCGCCACTTCTTCAAGCGGACGCTGTGTGGCAGAAAGCCCAATGCGTTGTGGTGGCTTACCCGGGCCCGTGGGGTTGTTAGCAATCAACTGAACGAGGCGCTCCAACGACAGTGCCATATGTGCGCCACGTTTGGTTGGGGCGAGGGCATGTATCTCGTCGATAACAATTGCTTCGACCGTGCTGAGGATCGATCTCGCTTGTGAGGAAAGCAGCAGGTACAACGATTCGGGCGTTGTCACCAAAATGTCAGGAGGGGTTTTCACCAACGCCCGTCGTTCCGCCGCAGGAGTATCCCCGGTTCTGCTCGCTACAGAAACATCAGGAACGGGTAGCCCGGCTTTTGCTGCCTCTCTCGCTATTCCGACGAGCGGTGCCCGCAGGTTGCGCTCCACATCGTAAATAAGCGCCTTGAGCGGCGAAATGTAGAGCACCCGAACACCCGGTTTGTCACGGGGGTTGGCATGGAGCCGATCCAACGCCCAAAGAAACGCAGCCAAGGTTTTCCCTGAACCCGTAGGCGCCAACACCAGCGTGTGCTCACCCGAGGCAATGGCGTTCCATCCTTGCTCCTGAGCGGGTGTCGGCGCATCAAACGTTTTGCGAAACCACGCACTGGTTATCGGCGAAAACCGTTCCAAAGCACTCGGCTTGATCGGAGCATCTGGTGGCCTTTCCGTTCTTTTCGGTTCCTTCGTCGCTCGAGCCACCTTCACAGGCTACGGCCCCGGCGGCTCATAGTTTCTCGGCGCCATCCGCAACAGTTCCCCTGCACAGAGGAAATCACCGAGTTTTTGCGAAATCGCGCGGCAGAATGTGGGTATGTATTTGCCCGCACACTTCACCATGATCGAGCAGCACGAAATTGAGAATGTGTTGGCCAATCTGGGTGCGGCCGATTTGGTCACCCGAACCAATGGCGCCTTGACGAGTACCTTCCTCCCGTTCTTGTACGTCCCCGCCACCAACCAACCGAGCATTCCAAGCGAGGGCTCAAGCGATGGCTCAAGCGGATTTGCCGGGGCGTCGCTGCAGGGTCATCTCACCCGAGCCAACAACCAGTGGAAAGCTACCATCGACACCGAGGCGTTAGTAATCGTGCATACCGTCGACGGGTACATTTCACCCAACGGCTACCCCTCCAAAGCCGAGAACCACAAGACCGTGCCGACGTGGAACTACGTGACGCTCAACATTCACGGCAAACTCGTCGTACATGATGATCCGGGCTGGACCCTCGATTTGGTACGTAGGCTTACGGAATATCATGAGTCTAAGCACGGCGCCCATCGCAACCAAACGCCTTGGTCGGTCGATGATGCACCAGCTGAATATATCGACACCATGCTGAAAGGTATCGTCGGCATCGAAGTAGTGATCGAACGCATCGAAGCCAAGGCCAAGCTCAGCCAGAACAAGACCGACGCGGATGCCCTGGGAGCCGCCGCCGATCTCGAACAGGGCACCACCGCCGAAGTCGCCCTCGCTAAGACCATGCGTGCAACCCGGTAACGCTCACGACTGAACTCAAACCAACCCCCTCCGACCGCACCCCGCCAAGTCCATTCGTGACACGCAGCTCGAAACGTTGTGACGGTTTTACTACGCTATGCGTCGAAAAGCGTCACAACGCCTCGCACCCGAGAACATTGCCGGGTCAGCAACCAACGTTGCCCAACCGATCTGGGCTAACCGACCTGGGCGAAGTCCATTCGTGACACGCAGCTCGAAACGTTGTGACGGTTTTACTACGCTATGCGTCGAAAAGCGTCACAACGCCTCGCACCCGAGACCATTGCCGGGTCAGCAACCAACGTTGCCCAACCGATCTGGGCTAACCGACCTGGGCTAACCAACGTTGCCCAACCGATCTGGGCGAAGAAAGGCCGGCTAACCAACGTCGGCGAAGGAACGTCGAAGCGTGGGGCCAAAGAACAGCACCGCTGTCCCGGTGATAATGCCCGCAATCAGCACCGCCAAACTCGGACCCTTTCGAACGGCAATCTCCCCGGCCACAAACGCGGAAAAGGGTGTCACACCCCGCACGGCAGCCCGAGTAAGCGAGGAAACACGGCCACGTAAATCAGCCGGAATCAACCGCTGACGCAGCACGTTATAGGCAACCTGGCCGAACATGATCACGATGCCTTCCACGACTAGGGCAACTGCAACCACGATCGTGTTCTTCCACAATCCAGCCACCACATAGGCCACAGCAATAACCGATCCGGCCACCAAAAAGTTGCGTAGGTAGCCAAGCCGAGCAAACACCCGGTCGGCCAGAGCAGCACCGATAAGGCCGCCCATCGCCGTGATCGCCGCGAGAAAGCCGATGCCACGTTCGGAAAGTTTGAGCGATTCTCGCCCGAGGGGGATCAGCAACGAAAGCACCATGACCTGAGCGAAGCCCAAGACCATGATGAACAACGTGGCGTTTCGTAAAGGCACAGAGCGCTTCAGCCACTGCCACGCTTCGGGCATATCGACTTGCGCTTGTTCAATGGTTCGCGGCTCGGGAGGTAGCGACGGGAGCCTGAAGACAAATGCCGCGGACCCGAGAAAGGAAACGGCGTCCCCAATCACTGGCAGGGCCGCTCGACCGCCCACCAAAACTCCACCCAAGGCGGGGCCGATGAACTGCTCGCCAGCCGTCGAAGCAGCGCTGATACGAGCATTGGCAATGGGCAGCAGATCGTCGGGAACGGTTTCGGGGAACATTCGTTGGCTTGCAGCACTAAAGGGAATTTCGAGGAGCCCCAACACAAACGCGGTCACATAGATCGCTGCCAACGACAAACGTCCGGCCACAATAACGGCGGCCAGTAGGGCCAGAACCCCGAAGCGGGCAAGGTCGGCCGCGAGCATCACCGTTCGGGCATCGGAACGATCTGCCAGCGTTGCCCCGTTGAGTTTCGCTAACAGCCACGCCAATCCACTCGCCCGCACGAAACGGTTCTTCATGGGGGTGATCAGAGCATCGAGTGACAGTAGCAAGATCGGCATTCGGCTCAAACCGAGCACCCACGCAACCGCACGATTGGAATTCGAAACCGATTCCGCCAGCAACGGAAGGGCCACAAGGATGACCCCGTCACCCAGGGTGGAAATGAGAGTCGCCCCAAAAATCTTTCGGTAATTAGGTATTGAGAAGAGTTTTCGATCGTCATTCATGTTTTGCCGCCCAGTAATTGTAGTGATCATCGGCTTACAAACACGCCATGCACCCGAGGCGATGCACCCGAGGCAACGCCTGGCCGGATTACGGGAAGCAAGCGGAGATGGGGCTCGCCCACGTCCCAAGAGGCACCACCAAAAGAAAGCGGTCCCGCAAACCGCACGAGACCGCAAACTTTGTTTGTATTTGTTGTTTAGTACTGGATGGTCCCAGCCGATATCGCTATCGGACGGGGACTTTCAACTCCACTGACTCGAACGAAGCATGATGAGCCCTTTCTGAGAGGGTGTTGCGCCTTGGCTCTTCCACAAAAGGGCCAAGTGAACTATCACTCAACGATGAGTCCCCGTCCAATCATTTTTCCATCTGCATCAAACAATTCAGGAAAGGTGTTCCTTTTTCCCAAATGGTTGCCGGCATTTTGCGGAGCACAGCCTGTTGCTCCGGTCCGTGTACCTTCGATTGCTTATGCCACGCCTTCCAGCAGTTGACCACTACCGAGAGAACTCCGGTGCCGAGGCTTCCCCCGGCCGCCATCGCCGGTCGTTGTCTTCGGTTGCAGCGGTTTGTGCCCTGAGCCTGGCCACCGTTTCCCTGGCAACCGCCCAAGAAACCACCTCGAGCGCTCTGGCCAGCTCCCCACAAACGGCGGCGAGCAGTGCTACGGCTTCGCCGTCAACTCCTGCGCCTCCGCAGGCAACCGTACCCCCTGCTCCGGCCCAGGTCTCAGCTCCCGCCGGACCTCTTAAATCGCTGCGAGT
>JAYTWN010000205.1:0-7881 GCA_043743435.1 Acidimicrobiia bacterium | reverse complement strand
CTCGCCAGCAACGCGTCATCGGAAATACCTGGCGGTGTCTTTTGGTACTCCTGTCCGGACGGACGCAAGAACCCCATCGACATGGTGCTCGGCAACTGCGAAGGTGGCCAACCCATCGTTATCAAACCTGGTACGCACACATACGATATTGCTTTGGCCAACTCCGAAGCACTGAAGCCGGGCGGCAAAGCATGGTCGGGGAAAATTTCGGGTATCCGCCTAGCCCTCAGCCCATCATCGCAAATGTCGTTTGATCTGGATTGGATGAGCTTGGCCCCACAAGCCTTTAGCCCTGATGGCAACTTCGGCCCACTGCCTGAAGTGATCGACCCCGACGTTACCGGAGGCGCCGATTACGCAACCACCCTAGGAGACGCCTGGGACATGAACGAAGCAACCGATGTTCTGCGCGCAGACAATGTAACCGGTGGAGTGAGTGGCGGTTTCTTCAATGGCACCAACGCTGGGGCCACACCCATTGCGAGAGAAGACCCCTCCATTACCCTCAAGGTTCGCAAAGCCATCAACGGCAACGCCTTCCATCGACTTACCGTCGGCTATACGTACTCCGGCCCATTCAGCTTGCAACACGAAGATGGCGGAGGCAGCAACGCCCGCGCCATCTGGCGAGTGGCCGGAACACCCAGCAAGGCCGACGGAACCGATCTTCAAAACTCCGATGATCTCGTGACGTATCCAAACCAGTCACAGGTGAGCATCGACCTCCTTTCCGACGATCCCAAAACCATCACCGACGACGCCCAATCGGGCCCACGTATCGGCTGGAGCAACCAGTCAATCGAATACCTTCGCTTCGACCCCAACGAAGACACAGGCGCCCGCAACTGGAAAGTTGACTTTGTCAAGCTCGCCGCCGACGATGCGGCAGACAAAACCTTCAAGATCCGCTGGAAGGACAATGCTGGTTCAGGTGGCACCGCAGATCTGTACGCCGACACCGATCGTGATGGATTCAACGGCACCCCAATCGCGCAGGGAATTGCTGTGAAGGAAGGGGAGAACAGCTTCAACTGGACCCCGTCGGCACCGGGAACATATTGGGTTTATGCCGTGCATCGTCGTGATGGCAAAGTTGGCCGGGCTCATGCCACTGGACCAGTGACCATCGGCAAAGGTCTACCTGCAGACGCGATGGGCGGATGCGTAGGCGGGGTAACCAGCGCCCTGAACGCCAAGCCCGATTGCGGTGGAGCAGCCACGCCTCCAACCAACGCTCTCGCTCTCAAAGTGCGCGCAGCCAAGACCACAAAGAAGCCAGCCAAGGTTATTCTTTCGGTTTTGCCATGAGTTTCAATTAGCGGTTTGGTGTGCGATGAAGCGAACAAGAACGTCACTCAGAAGCAGGGTCACTACCGTTGTTGTGTTGGTGCCCATACTTTTCGCAAACGTCGGTCTCGGCACCCAACCAAACGCCACAGCAGCTGCCGCAGCCAAAAAGAAGTCAACCATTGCCTGGGGTACCTGCCCCGAAGGGACGTCAGGCGTTGAATGTGCAGAATTTTCTGTGCCAATCAGTGCAGCGGATCCAAAACTGGGTACGACCCGCCTAGCTCTCGCTCGTCGAAAGGCCCTCGCCAAACCACGCCTTGGCGTGTTGTTCGTCAATCCCGGCGGGCCCGGCGGATCGGCAGTGCAGCTGGTCAAAACCTTCAACCGCATTCTCAAAGGCGGCAGAGAAGGTGGTAACACCGACCAGTTTGACCTTATTGGATTTGATCCACGCGGTGTAGGGAGTAGCCAACGAATTCAATGTAGTTCCAAACTCTCCGAAATCGGCCTCAACCCGTTCGCCACAGCAAAAACCCCCGAAGAACGAACAGAACTTTCTGCTCGATGGTCCAAAAGTTGTGCCGATAAAACCGGACCGCTTTTTGGGAACGCCGGAACCATAGACGCCGCCGATGACATGGACCGAGTTCGCGTGGCCCTCGGCGAAACCCAAATTTCCTACCTGGGGTTCTCGTACGGAACCGTGCTCGGATCGGTCTATGCCGCACGCTACGGATCGCGAGTGAGGGCAATGGTGCTCGATGCTGCCGTTGACCCCACTACTTACGGCTCGACGTATCTCCTCAACCGCGCCGCCTCGGTGGAATCACGATTGAAAGATTTTTCTACCGCCTGCGCGGGCTCGAGTGCCTGTTCACTTTCCGCTCCCGGATCAACGCCGGAATCCATCGCCAAACAGATCACCGATGTCTTCTTGAAAATCGAAAACAGTGCTGCCACCGACCGAAGCGATCAGATCCAGTTCACTCGAAGCTACCTTGTCGCCGTCTTGGAAGAGCAGGAAAACTGGCCAGAAGCCGCCAGCATCATCAAACGACTGAACTCCCCTACCGGTGCCAACCTGATCGACTTGATCCCGCCCACCAAACCGCTGCTTGAGCTTTCCGACGACCCCGAATTTTGGACCGTCGAATGTACCGATGCCGCCTATCCAAACACTGCCGATGAACTCAGCGTGTTTCGCAACGGCGTTTCGGGTATTGCCCCCGTCCTCGGACCGGTTTGGACCAGCCGAGATGGCGTTTGCGTCAACTGGCCCACGGCGAAAAAGCCCTTGGGGTCGCTCGTTTCTACCGCACCACGTACCGCCATGGTCATTGGTGGCAGCAAAGACTCCCGAACTCCACTGGTGTGGTCAAGCGGCCTCACCCAAGCCATGGGCAACGCCCGACTCCTCACCCGAGACGGCGACGGACACACCTCATTTGATCGAAGCCGTTGCGTGCGTGAAGCCGTCGGCCGTTATCTCACCACGTTTGCGTTACCCGATAACGGAACCATTTGCGCTTCACGGAACTAGGGTTTCATTCCAGTCTCCAGCACCACCGCGGAAATCACACCGAAATCACTGCAAAGTCACTTCGGCGAACCCGCACTAACGTGAGTGGTTGCAGCGTCAAAGCTTCTTCCCACTTACCCCCACGAGGCGGACATGAAAACCCTGGCGAACCATCTAACCCGAGGCGTGCTCGTCGCAGCTTTGGGAACCGCTAGCTTGCTCGTTCCCACCAGCGCGTTGGCAGCCAAAGCGCCCGCCAAGAGTAAAAAGCTGAGCTGGTCCCCATGCCCGACTGATGACGCTTTGCAGTGCGCGACCCTGGCGGTACCGGTGGACAGGGCGTTTCCCGCCGGAGCAAAAATCAACCTTTCCCTTCAAAAGCGACCGGTAGGCAAGGGCGTCAAGAAGCTTGGAACGCTGCTCACGGGTTCGGGATTTCCTGGCAACTCCGGTAACGAATCCATGTCCCAAGACGTGAAATCACCCAACTTCAATAAGGCCTGGCTCCGCTACGACGTCATTGGTTACGAACACCGTGGAACCGGCAAAAGCACCCCAATCGCGTGTGCCACCTCCGCCCAGGACCTGGGATTTGGACCCTTTGTGGGCGACGACAAGTTTGAAGAGGTGTACGCCGCTTGGGTGAAGGATTGCACGAATCGCAACTTGGCACTCACCGCCCATATGAGCGCAAGCGATTCCGCTGGAGACATTGAGGCGTTGCGAGTAGCTCTTGGTGAAACGCAACTGTCATTTCAGCTTTGGAACCACGATGCCATCGTGGGTGCCACCTATAACGCTCTGTATCCCGGACGGGTCAAGAATATGGCCCTCATCGACCCGTATCCGCTCACGCCCTCAATCCGGTACGTGCTTGATCAGGCCCAATCCGATGAAGCCCGCCTCGCCAAGTTCGTGGAAAACTGTGCCGCGGCCACGGCCTGCCCGCTCAATGGGGCCCCCGGTCCATTCGCTCGGATCGACGCCCTGTTGGCCAAGGTAAAAGCGAAACCCATCCCCCTCTCAGCCGACGCCGCAGATGGAACGATCGATCAACGCGAGATTATGGCCCTCGTCGTAAGCCTTCTTCCCGACGAAAGCGACTGGACCGCTCTCGCCAGCCAATTGGTCGATCTTGAAAAGGGTGAAGTAAAGAACATCGACACGGCCAATCTGAACTTCAGTACCAGTCGCTATTTCTTGAGCGAGCTCGGCGGAGCCTTTTGGTCCATTGCCTGCCAAGACGGTTTGTATGCCAGGAGCGATGCGGAATGGGATTCCTTTGCCGCAACCTTGGCTGCTGAGTCCCCTCACACTCGCTGGGCATACATCGGGGCTACCGCTCGCTGCACCAATTGGCCAATCGCTACGACCCCGGGCGTGAACGTTGCCCGTGGAACCAAAACTCCCGTGCTGGTAATTTCGCGCGCCGAACGATTGGGCCTGCCTCCCCAGTGGTCTCCTGCCGCGGCGGCCACGCTCGGGGGTCGGGTATTCACTACCACCGGCACCTGGGAAGACTGCATCGCCCAGCCTCTGACCGACTACTTCACCCGCAACGCTCTTCCCGCCCCCGACACCCGTTGTAGCTGAACCGCTTCTGCGCAAAGGGCGAGCAACTACGCTTTGTCTATGTCGGTACTTCGCTCCACCAGGTTGTCCCCTTTGTTGCGGATCGGGGCATGCTTTTTCGCAATTGGGTTTCTTGGCGGTTGCAGCAGTGAAAAGAAGCCGCTCGACGTCATTACTTCGGATGCAACGAGCGCAAGCTCTGATGTGGTTGATGAAACCGTCGTGACCGAAGATGCCGGTGCTGATGTTCCTGTCTCCCTGGTGACGCTCATCAAGAAAAACACCGGCGTTGAGGACACCATTGGAGAATGCGTTGGCGGAAACCTCATGGACGCTTACGGTATTGAAAAAGCCTCGAAAATCGCTGCACTTCCGGCCAGCGATACCAGCGACGACCGGGTAGTACTCGATCAAGCTGTTCTGGACTGCCGCGGCTAAGGGGAGACGCGTCTTTACTGACCCGCGTCTTTACTGACCCGTCAACAGCTTCGCCATCTACGAAACGAGAGTTCGGGCGATACGTTCGCTTACTACTCGCGACGAGCCGCCCGGGACCATGGTGACGCCGTAGAGGCAGTCGGCGGCTTCCATGGTGCGCTTTTGGTGGCTCACTACGAGGAGCTGCGCTTCTTGGCGGAACTCATCGAGCAGGCCAATGAAACGGTGCAGGTTCACGTCGTCGAGAGCAGCCTCGACTTCGTCCATCAGGTAGAACGGCGAAGGACGCGAACGGAACACCGCAAACAGGAACGCCATTGCAGTAAGCGAACGCTCGCCACCGGAAAGCAACGAGAGCTTCCGAACGTTCTTGCCACTGGGGCGTGCCTCAACTTCGATACCGGTTTCTAGAATGTTGTCGGGATCGGTCAACCGGAGGCGTCCCTGTCCGCCAGGGAACAACGTTTCAAACAGGCGAGTGAAGTTGTCGCTCACATCGGCAAACGCCGACGTGAAGGTGGTGACAATCTCTTCGTCGATTGCTTTGATGACCTTGGCCAAATCGCGACGGGCCGTCTTTACGTCCTCAAGTTCGCCTTCGATCAACCGACTGCGCTCAGCGAGGGCAGTGAACTCCTCAAGAGCCAACGGGTTAATCGGGCCGAGCAAGCGCAGCTCACGCTCCAAGTCACGCACACGAGTGGTGGGGGCAGTCCCGTCGACCATGGGTGGGCATTCGGTTTCGATGGCCTTATCGGGTTCCAGATCAAACTCTCGACGAATCTGCTCAACCAAGGTTTCCAACCGCAATCGAATCTCGGCGTCGTCAATCTCGGAACGCTGAATTCGCTCCAGCGTTTGGGTAAGGGTCTTCTCCGCTTCGGAACGGGCACGACGCAAACCATCCAGCTTGGCGGTCGCGGAACGGGCCTGCTCGTTTTGGCGGCGGCGACGTTCACGAAGATCAACTAAGCCTTCTTCAAGCAGAGCGGCACGATCCTCCACGAAGGCGTGCAGTTCTTCGGTTTGCAAGACCAAAAAATCCAGCTCAACCCGGCGTTGTTCAGCCACTTCACGCTCAGCCACCGAACGCGACAAACGTTCCTCGATGGTTTCCAAACGCCCCACCAAAATCCGGCGACGTTCTTCAATGCCGGCAGCGCGCACCTCTAGTTCGCGGCGCAATGAACCAACGGCACCGGCCTTTTGATCCAACCGTTGTGAAGCTTCACGCCGCTTGGCTTGACGTAACGCCATCTCATTCTCGGCCTCGACCAACGCCGGAAGCTGCGAATCGAGAAAACCAATACGGGTGTCGTCGGCTTCGATGCGACCGATAAGTTCTGCGCGCTGACCTTCTAGGCCCAACAATTCGTTGACGGCTTCGCCACGGTCACTTACTAACCGCGGCGCATTGTTGCGAAGATTGCCCAACCGGTTGACCCGTTGATTGTGCTCGGTGGCCACTGATTGCTCAGCAACTCGCGCTGCCTTCACCACATTGCGGGCCTCGTTTTGTGCTTCACGAGCAGCCATGAGCGCGGCACGCGAAGACTCCGACAGCGACTTTGCCTCACCTGCACGCAGTTGCGCTTCTTCGAGCGCCGCACCCGTCGCACCGCCAGACCCAGCTCCGGCACGCCAACCCGAACCGGCAAACCGATCGCCAGCAAAGGTCACGACAACGGCATTGGGGTTCGCTAGGGCTACATCGAGCGCAGTGGTCCAATCACCCTGAACCACCACGGCAGCGCCGAGCAATACGTCGAGAATCGACGTCACCGAAGCGTCGGTTGCGCGGACGTGGGAGCGCAATGGTTCCGCCCCAACGATTCCTGCGACGGAAGCCGAAGTTGAAGAACCGGAGGAAGTAAGTGCACGTAGGGCATCGAGGGCCAACACTGCGCCGGGCTTCTTTTGCTCATGCAGCCGGGTCAATGCGGCACGGGCCACCACAGCGTCACGAACGACTACGGCGCTAACTGCTTCGCCCAATGCAGCCTCGAACGGTGCTTCGAATCCGGCGTCAACTTCAACCAGATCCAGCAGGGTGCCGATGATACCTTCGAGACCAGCAAGACGTTGTGCCCCAGCACGGGCACGAGCTTCATCCAATGCAGCACTAAGCGCGCTTACTCGGGCCGCCCAGGATTTCGCTTCCCCGTCGGCCTCACGAAGGGCATCTTCGGCGGCTTGCACGGCGGATTCGGCCACAACTTGGGCTTCTTCAGTACGCGTACGTTCGGCGGTGGCCTTCACCAACGCTTCAGCCGCGCCCGCGTTCGATGCCGTCGGGCCGACTCCGTCTCCCGAACGGTAGGCGCTCTCATCCGACCGGCAAGGCGGATCGGGAGCACCGGCTTCTCCGACCATCTCAACCAACGAGAGGATTTCCAGATCGAAGCGTTCAATGTCGGCAGCCAAACGAGCCACACGCTCATTGAGCGAAACCACACGACCATCGATCCGAGCAACGTCGGCGCGAGCACGATCCATCGACTGGCGAGCACTGGACATTTCTGATCGAAGTTGCGCCGAAGTGACCGAAGCACCTTCACCCTCGGCGGCGGTATCAGCGCCCCACGCTTCGAGGAACTCCTCACGCTCAGCACCCAACGCCGCTTCGGACTCGCCCAACTCTTCAAACTGGGCAGGAAGATCCATGGCCTGGGTTTGCACCTCAGCCAGTTCCTGATCCAAACGGGCAGCCTCAGCCGACAATGACTCAACCACGCCCTGATCAACGAAGGCGTTTCGGTCACGCTCGATGGAACGACGACGTTCGCCCAAGAACGCCAAATGGCCACGAGCCTTGGCGTACAACGACTCGGTTCGAGCGAGAACATCGCCCAAATCGACACCTAAGTACGGATCGTTTGCCGCTTCACCTACAGCCGCTCCCCCACCCACTGCGGAAAGTTGCGACTCGGCCAACATCACGTCGGCATCAAGACCGGCCAGCTGGGTACGCAACTCATCTTCACGGCGACGACCCTCGGCCTTGCCACGAGCGGACGTTTCGGCACGAACCCGAAGACCCGCCAATTCGCGACCGGAAATAT
>JAYTWN010000204.1:0-6225 GCA_043743435.1 Acidimicrobiia bacterium | reverse complement strand
GACGGATCCACCGAATGCCCTCACCAGGGAAGTCATTCGAGGCAACTTCAGGTCCACGGCCAATGTTTGCGGCATCGAAGATAACGACGTCGGCGGCGTAGCCCGGCTTGAGCTGACCGCGATTCTTAAGTCCCCATATGGTGGCCGGATCGAGGGTGATTTTCTTGACCGCGGCTTCGATAGTGAGCGAGCCGGTTTCGCGGACGAACTCGGAGAACAGGAACCCGGTATCGCCAAAGGTGGAAAACGAACCAACGTGGGCTCCACCGTCGGATGCGCCAACGTGCACCAGGGGATTGGCCAGTAGTGCACCGACTAACTCGGAATTGTTGTGGCCTACCGATGCTCGAATGAACCACGTACCGAGTTCTTCATCGAGGGCAAGATCAACCATGGTGTCCCCATAGGTAGCGCCGGTTGCTTTGGCAATGTCGTCGATGGTGCGGCCAACGAGGTGACGGTTGCGCTCATGCACAACATCGCGAACGACGAATCCACCGGCACCAAGACCGCCGTTGGGACGCTTGGCGAGCCCGTTCATTTCGTCGACCAGGACCTGTCGTTTATCGAGAACCGCGGCGAGTTTTTCGGCGTGATCACGGATGGAAGCGACCTTCCACCACGACGGCATGGTCAGCAGCATCAAGCTGCGCTGATCCAGGGTGAAGCTGATATCGATCGGGCGAGTTTGTACCTGGGGCCACACGGCTGCACCTTGGGCCCGGGCAGCTTCCACGGCAGCCATGACTTTGTCGATGCCGCCACGGTTGGTTTCGGAAAGAAACAACGGTGACAGCGTGGTGGTGATTGCGTGCTTAAGAGAGATCTCGGCGAGTTGTTCCACGCGGGCCACGGTGAGATCGGCATCGTAAAACTCATGCACGATTTGCAACACCCGGTCGTATTCACCGAGAACTGCGGAGAGCGCATCGAGTTCGTCGGGGCCACCCCAGCGGCTCGGGACTGGACGGTACGACTCGTCGATATCTACGAAACTGGTGGACATACCCACGGCACCGGCATCCAGACACTGACGCAGTAGATCGGCCATGGCGGCGATCTCTTCTGCGGTCGCGACTCGTTGGTTGGCATCGTCACCCATGACGAACATTCGCAGGACGGAATGGCCAACCAGGGGCGCAACGTTCAGGGCAATGTTATTGGTGAGCGCATCAAGCCAACCGCCGAACCCTTCACCCCAACGCCAATCAACGCCAGCATCGAACGCTGCTTCAGGCATTTCTTCAATCAGGCGGAACATGCGACCAAACGCGTCTCGCTGATCGGCCCTCAGTGGTGCGAGGGACAGGGAGCAGTTTCCGGGAACAACCGTGGTGACGCCGTGTTCGATGGCGGGGAAGGCGTAGGGATCAAAACACAGCTGTGCGTCGTAGTGCGTGTGAGGGTCGATGAAACCGGGTGCAACGATGTGGCCTGAAGCATCGATCTCACGGAGGGCTTCACCGGCACGTCCGCCGACGGAAACTACCTTCCCGTCCTGAATCGAAACATCGCCCCGACGGCCGGGTAGACCGGAACCGTCAACGATAAGCCCATTGCGAATGACGAGATCAAGCATGATTCCCCACTTGTCGAAGTTGTGATGTTGGTAACTGCTGTTCGTGTTGCGTTTGATTGAGTTGTTGGCGATCGTGATGCTGTTGTTCGAGGGCCGGGAGGACGAGATCCCAGGGTTTGCCAACCAGCCCAACGAGTGAATCGACACCGGCCCGATCGAGCGAAGCCAGGCACGCTTCTTCATCGAGGCAAATTGTTGTGGAGCCTCCGTTGTCGTAGGTGAGTTCCACCTCGATTTCGGCTCGGCCGTCGTGACCGCCAATGATGGCGACGCGGCTAATGATCGCAGTCATAGGTTCGCTGTCATTTGGTTCGCGGTCATTTGACTGGCTCGTTCGCAGCATCTCGGTGGGCCCGGGGAGGCTCGGTAAACACCACATCGCTGGGGAGGAGGCCAACGGATCGCCCAAGTCCAGCACGGGCGGCTAAATGCAGGTTCCAGGAGAGGAGCTGCTGGTCGGCACCTTCGATTCCAGGCATCTCCCGGGCGGCGATCGTCGCAAAATCGTCACCGGGGGTTGGGAAGATGTAGTGCCGTGCGCTCATTGTGGCGATTATACGACGGGGTGCAAAATAGTTTCGGATCGCCGCTTTTGGTGCGCCCTTTCCGCGGCTTGGAAAGGTCAGTGCCGGAGGTACTGCTCAGTCGGTCAGTGCAACCCAGTTGATGCTGAGGGAGAACTTCTCTGCGCGCTTATTGGAGATGAGTATGCCGAGTCTCGATACGGTTTGGGTGCCGTCAAAGCGGGCGCGTTCGGTGGGTTCGCCAAAGCGGGTTACTGGTACTAGAGCTGCATAAGAAGTGGTGATGATGGTCCACTTGCCCTTTTCTGGCGTGATGGTGTGTCAATAACACGATGGCTACGAAGACCTTGGTTCTGCGCATGAGACGATCGTAGGTGGCCCGGATCGGTAGGTGGTCTGAAAACGATCGCGCTCGTTGAACGCAGCCCACCCTTGGGTTAGCCAAGCCGGTCGGTCTCGAAACGCCGCTTGGTCCCAGTTGGAGCAATCGGGATATGGTGAACCAATGAGCGTTGTCGATTACGAAGTAGTGGTTATTGGCGCTGGCGTGGGTGGCATCTATCAAATCAAACGGTTGACCGACCTTGGCGTGAACGCCGTCGTGCTTGAAGGTGGCAGCGACCTGGGCGGCACATGGTTTTGGAATCGTTATCCGGGGGCTCGTTTCGATTCGGAGAGTTACACCTACGGCTATTCGTTTTCCAAGGAACTGCTCAATGAGTGGCATTGGACAGAACGCTTTTCTGGGCAGCCTGAAAATCTCCGCTACCTAAACTTTGTGGCTGACAAGTTCAACCTGCGTCAACACATGCAGTTCAACTCCAAGGTTCGTGCCATGCGTTTCGATGAGCCCAGCAGCACCTGGCATCTCACCGTTTTGGATTCCTCGTCGGCGGGAACTTCAACTGAGCGGACGGTTGTGGCGCGATTTGTGATCACCGCTATGGGGCCACTGTCTGCACCAACACCACCGCGCTTTGCCGGCATGGAATCGTTTCAGGGACAGTCCTTTCATACCTTTCATTGGCCACTGGAGCCCGTTGAGCTCACCGGCAAACGTGTCGCCGTGATTGGGGTTGGAGCGACGGGGATTCAAGTGATTGCGGAGATCGCCGATAAGGTAGGTGAACTTACGGTTTTTCAGCGTCGGCCAAACTGGTCGGCACCGTTGCACAATGGACCCATTTCTGTGGAAGAGATGCAAGACATCCGGTCGCGGTACGACGAGATTTTTGAGAAATGCGCGCGGACTCCTGGTGGGTTTGAACACGAGCCTGATCGACGGGGTTTCTATAGCGTTACGGCCGAAGAACGCATTTCTCTGTGGGACCGTCTGTACGAAGAACCAGGCTTTGGTATTTGGCTCCAAAACTTCTTGGAAATTTTCGTAGACGAAGCAGCCAATGCCGAGTTCTCCAAATACATAGCGAACCGAATTCGTAACCGCGTCAACGATCCCGCAATTGCCGAGAAACTTATTCCGAAGGATCACGGATTTGGGGTGCAACGGGTGCCCATGGAGACGAACTATTTCGAGGTCTACAACCGCGCCAACGTTCGCCTTATAGATATCAGCGAAACGCCCATCCAACGCATCTCGCCGACGGGAATCCAAACCACCGATGAGCATCAAGAATTCGACATCATCGTCTACGCCACTGGTTTCGATGCCATTACCGGCTCGTTTGATCGCATCGATATTCGCGGTGTTGGCGGTGTCAGCCTGAAAGAAAAATGGAACGACGGGGCCGAGACGTTCCTCGGCTTGTTGAACCATGGCTTCCCAAACCTCGTGATGATCGCTGGGCCGCAAAGTGGTTCTGGCTCAGCTAATTTCCCACGCACCATTGAGACCGCGGTGAACTGGACAACGGGCCTGTTCGAGCATGTGTTTGAACGCCAAGTCACGCGGTTCGAAGCGACTCGTGAAGCAGAGCAGCGATGGAGCGATCACGTCAAGAAGCTGTACGCCGCGATGCTGTTGCGCAACGCCAAAGGTTGGGTTACGGGTTACAACTCCAACGTCGAGGGCCACGAAGCCGGTAACTTTCGCTACCTCATCTACAACGGCGGCAACCCCAAGTACAACACCCGAATCGACGAGGTCGCACAGAATGGGTACGCCGGCATCGCGTTCGACTGATCACGGTGGTTTGCAGATCGACCGCGGCGATTGTTGCTTGCCAAGCATGAACAGCGGGGTCGATCAAGGTTTGGTTCGCTCTGGTTTTGTTCGACTTTTTCCCTACGGTTTCACTCACGGCAAGTCTTTCTGAGTCGATTTCGCGAGCTGAATAGTTTCGTACGGGGACTGACTATTTACGGGCGCCAGACAGTGCGGCCTATGAGGTGCAGCACGACCGGGGTTTGTGTTGAGATTCGCTCCGTTGGGCTGCAACCGCGGAAAGGCATCGTGCACCGGATCATCCCAATTAGCGACATCGTGAGGGTGACGTGTCGACGCGAGACCTACAAATCCGTCACCCTCGTTCGCGTTATCGCCTTCGACAGGTGGGGCCAACGTCACCTGCTGTTCGGCGGCCCCAATACCGACGATTGGGATCGCACTGGCTCCATTCTGGTCTCCGTGCTTAGCCACGTCGGCGTGCATTAACGCGGAGTTGCTTCGCCAAAGCAAAATAGACAATATTGGCGATTCCTCTGATTCCGAAAAGATCAACAATATTGTCGATTCGATGCGTAGAATGAAATTCGTCAATATTGTCGAATGAATTCGAGCTTTCACATGCGTCTGAACATCCGAACGGGAACCGATGTGGGGCGCGCAATTGGCGAGCTGCGCCGAAAGTCGAAACTCTCGCAGAGTGAATTGTCCGAGCTTGTAGGTCTCGATGCAAAGTACATCAGCAAGATTGAATCTGGTCGCACAGTCACCCTCTTGGAGCACGAGTTACGTATCCTTCGACGTTTAGGAGCGACCATCACCGTCGAAATGCCCGACCCGAAGCCGAGCGATGCTGACTAAGAGGCCCATCCGGCTTGTCGTTCACCTCGGTGATGTTCCGGTGGCTGAGTTGTATGACAACCGCCGATCGGGAGTCTTCTGCGAGTACCTAGCCTCGACGCTTCAGATACATGAGGGGAACGTGCGGTTGCTCTCCTGTTCCCTTCCGGTCCGGGAGGGTCGTTTCGACGCGACGGCATTCTTCGATGGGGTTCTCCCTGAAGGTCAGCATCGAGCGACACTGGCTGCCCGAGCCGGTGTCGCATCCCAGGACACATTTGGGCTCCTGGCCCGTTATGGACGAGACGTTGCCGGAGCGCTCGTAGTTCTTGACCCTGATCGATCAGCCGACGACCGAGCGAGTGGGGTGGTTGAGCTCGATGACACCATGCTTGCGGCGGAAGTTGCGGCGATTCCCGATCATCCGTTGGGCATCCACGATGATTCGGAGCTATCCCTGGCCGGTCTGCAGGACAAAATGCTGCTGGTGGATTTAGGCGACCGGCATTGGGGGCGACCATTTGGTGGCACCGCCTCGACGCACATTCTCAAAACGGATCATCGCATGTACACAGGTGTTGTTGCGGCAGAGGCAGAAGCGCTTGCGTTGGCCAGAGCTGCAGGACTCACCACGATCTCATCGGAGATTCGGCGTCTTGCTGGAGTGGATTGTCTAATCGTTTCACGGTTTGATCGTGTGGTGAGCCCCGATGGCGCAGTGGTTCGGATACATCAGGAAGACTCCTGTCAGGCGACGGGGCGCGCTCCAACTTCCAAGTATGAACTTCGACAGAGGGGAGGGGGACCTTCATTCGATGACATCGCTGCGTTGTTGGATGCCTATTCCGTTGATCCTTGGGCAGAGCTCGACCGCTTGGCTGCAGTGGCAACCTTTACCGCGCTGATTGGTAACGCCGATGCTCACGGAAAGAACTTGGCGGTTCTCCACATCGAACCCGGAGTGATCACGCTCGCTCCGCTTTACGACACGGTCCCCACAGTGCTTTGGCCCGGGCTCCAAGTTGATGCTGCAATGTCGATTGGAGGAACGCTGACGCTCGAAGCCGTTGACCTTGGTGCGGTGCTCCGATCAGCTCGCCGGTGGAATCATCGGGCGGATCGAGCCGAAGCATCTGCAGTGGCGGTGGCGAATTTGC
>JAYTWN010000203.1:0-5039 GCA_043743435.1 Acidimicrobiia bacterium | reverse complement strand
TCAGTTTCCCAAAGACTCAACAAAATATCCTCGCAACTTGTACATCTTCTAGCCGTAGCGTACTCACGGCTGTGCCCCAAATAGACACAGAAAGTGGAGGGTTCCCGGAAAACTACGCGTTTGACCGATGGTTTCGAAAACTGAATCGCTGAAGCTCAATCAGAACGTTTTCATTCCGTCAATAGAAGGTTTCGAGGGAACCACAATGCAACATCGTCTAACGCCCAGAGTTCGTCATCGGCGAACGGTCACCAAAGCAACGGCATCGGCTGCCGGGCTGGTGTTGCTGTTCGGTGCCAGTATCAATGACATTGCGCACGGGGCTCAGTTCAGAACACAAACTCCATCGTCTCGACAAGCAGCGGCTAACAAAACGTCGGGCACGTCGGCTGGTTATCTCTTCGAATTGGAGTTGGACGTTACATCCGAAGCTGGATTGCCAGCCCGCACTTCGATTCGTGGCTCTGCGTCTTTGGTTGAAGTCGATACGACAACTTCGCGTATACAAATTCAATCAATCGACCTGACCCAGACCGACAATAACGGGGCGGTTCAACCCATTGAACTTTCAACGGAGTTTCGTACGGCTTTCAACGAAGCGTTCGAAGCGAAATCGGGCACCACGCCAAGTCTCGTCGTCGGCCAAAGCGAGCCAGAAGAAGTTGTCAACATCAAACGAGCTCTGGCAAAGCAAATCGCCCTGACTCCAGACGAAAATCAACCAGTGGCGACACAACTCGCCGCACTTCGTTCTGATGTCACGGACGGCTTCGGAACCTTCAGGAATCGGGTATCGCTATCGCGATCGAAGGGACGGGTTCTAGTCAAAGAAAGCCGAACCGAAGGCGACTACACCCGACTCGCTGTTCCCGAATCTCTAAATCCTGACGTGGTGGTGCAAAACACCAACGTCTACAACCAAACAACTGGGATGTTGGAAAGTTCAAATACCTTTGAAGCCATCACCGTGGACTACGGCACCGTGCCGCTGAGCGCTGAAAACCCAACGGGCGCAGGCCACAGAATCGTGCAGACGGCCTCATCACGAATGAGTGTGTCAGCAACAGGACCGGGAAGTGGCGTGGCAGCACCAACTCAGCCACAACGAACGGTACCCATAGACACCGTTGTTACCGACGAGATGATCCGCAGCGCGCGCAAGGCCAGCGCCCCAACCTTCGACGAAGCAATGGCTTCAATCAACCAAGATCCCCAAGCTCCGAGCTCCGCGCTTGCCCTCGGTGCTCGACTGCAATCAGATCCGCTTGCGATGGTAACCCTCCGCAAAACGCTCCAGGCGGGGATCGCGCCGGAACTTTTGCCAGCAATTACCGCCGCCCTCATGGAAACCAATACCCCTGAAGCACAAGCGGTCTTGGAAACATCAGTTCTTGGACGGAGTGACCTCTCCGTTGAGCAGCGCCAGCACCTCGCAATGTCAATTGCATCCATTGACAATCCAACTCCCGGCCTCCGTGCAGCACTTGACTCCGCAATAGGAAAGGAGTTGTTGTCAAGTGAGGTGCGACGTCCAGAGCGCCCGGAACCCACCGAATGCGAACTGGATCCTGAATGCGTTCCAGGAGGCGGCGGGCCAACCGGCTCAGGGACACCTCCAGTAATGACTTTCCCCTACACCCATATTTGGAATCAACGAATTGGAAACGGTGTCCTGGGTGCTGACATTGGTGCAGCAATTGCGATCACCCGAAACCCAAACACCACCAACGATTACAACAGTGACGTGAACGCCTACGCGCGAGGTTTGGCCCTCGGTCACAACTTTGCAATTGTCGACGCCAATCTCAAAACGATCTCAGATAGCAGCGGAAACCGAAACGTAGAAGCGTCGATCGATGTTCGCGGACGTGGACGCGAAACCTTCACGACCTCTGGTGGATGCAACCTCGATATCGAGGGCAACCTCTACCAGGGGACGCTTCCTCTCTTTTCTGCCAACTTTTGGATACCGGTCGGGCCAGTGGTGTTCACGGGAGGAGCCTCCGCTGCGGGTCACGTCTCTGTTCCGTGGACCGTTGTGGCCCGAACGTGTGGCAGCGACGGATTCGCGAACGGTGGATTCAATCCAAACGTATTTGTGGAAGTTCGAGCATACGGAGGGATTTCAATCTTTATTGCCTCGGCTGGAATCGAAGCAATCGGAACGATCGCCAAATACACTATGTCCCCGTCGGCCAAGATCGTGTGGAAGCCAACGGTTTCTCCCGATGCGGCGGCGGAATTTCGTTTGCAAATGTCGTTTCAGCCATTCTCACTCCGAGTTCGTGCATGGCTAAGGATCCTCTTCTGGACGAAACGGTGGACACTGGCAGAATGGAGTACGTCCACCCGAAGTTGGGTGGCAGCATTGGCACAAACATCGAACTGGCGTTTGGTAACTCAATCAAACAATCCAGCTATCGCAACAGCCTCCGGCCTAAAGGCTGCGGCCACAATTACCTCAGTCTCACCTGTGGCGATTGCACCGGTTACGACCTCAACACCGCTAACTGCCACAATAAGTTCAAACCCCACTGCCACCTCGATAACCCCCATCACCAAGACGTCAACCACAACGTCAACCACGATAGCTCCGGTAGTCAAGACGTCGACGACGACAATTCCTGTATCGACTATTCCTGTTCCAACGACGCTGAACCCAACAGGTACGAAGCCCGTGGCCGTGACCAAACCCGCTCAACAAACAGCGGACATCTTGATTCCCGCCGAGGAAGAAGCAGAAAAGGAAGCAACGACGTAGTAGCAGGCTGTCCTCCAGCAGATAGTTCAAACTGCTTAAGGTCTAAAGAATGCCAAGTTCCGAAGCGCGTAGTACAGCGGCTGCGCGGTTCGGAACTTCAAGCTTGCGATAGATCGATTGAAAGTGGGTTCGTACGGTGGAGCCGCTCAGGAACAAACGGGTTCCAATTTCAGAAGTCGTTAACCCTGAAGCACCGAGTCGAAGAAGGTCCCGTTCGCGTTCCGTCAGGGTAACAACCATCGAAACTTGTTCGCTCAGAACGGCTCGCAAGACTTCGACGGTTGCACGACAAATTGCCATGAGTGAAGAACGATGCTGAGTTCGAATTTGGTCGGCAAACTCTCGTTGGAGACGCTCAAACTTGTTGCCAAGAAACGAACTCAAAAGCTCGTCAGCTTCTCGGCGTATCTCCGACTTAGTTGTGCTTGCGCCGCTGATAGCACGAAGGACATCGGCACAGGCCAGTACATGAGCCGATAAACGACCATCCATACCCCGTTTTGGGTGGCGCAATGCAATACAGGCAGCGACTTCAGCGGCCTCAGGCAATGCGGTAGTCGGGCTTGCAACGCACGCGAGGTCGGCCGCCTCAAGTACATGGGATCGTGCGTTTCCAAACTGAGATCGCGCGTCGGCAATGAGGGCCAATTCCAGAAGTGCCGTGGCTAAAAGATACGAGTCGCCGAGGAAACGATGCAAAGCAACCGACTGCTCCAAATGAAACTGCGCTGGTTCGTAGTTCCCACTTTCTCTTGCGGCAACCCCAAGGTTCCCGTGCGCTACAGCCAGCCCCCGTTGGTCACCGGCAAGTTCGGATTGCTCCATTCCTAGCAACGTGTAACGACTCGCCTGTTCCAATTCACCGCGCATGCCATAAACAACACCAAGGTTGGCGAAAGCAACCGCCAACCCGCTGGGTTGATTTTCAATGGTTTTCCAGTCGGACACTGCTTGGGACAGCAGCGATTCAGCGAGGTCCAGCTGCCCTCGATACAACGCAATGGTCCCCGCTGTCTTGCGCAACTCCGCTCTCGTCTGGTCGTCAAGAAATGAGCGAATCTTCGGCTCAAGTAGCGACGCGCACCATCGACTTGCTTCATCGAGTAAACCCGCCCAAATCCAGAACCGCTGAAGCCGCCCAACTATGCGGCCGCCACGCTCCCAAGGGTTTTCGACAACGTTGTACCCCTTGGCCAATGCATCGCTTTCTAAAAACGCAGTGTTTGCTGTCGGCCCGCCGTTGGCCGGTTGATGGTCGATGCAGCGCTGAATCACCCACCGAAGTCCATCGAGCTCTCCAGCCAATGCCCTGCGAGCGTCAGCTTGATTCGACCCGTATAGCTCTGTTTCGGTTCGTAAGGTCCACGCATAAAGTTGATCAGCGTAGGAGTCACGGAATTTCTGCGCCGCGGTTGGATCCAGCTGATCCAGCACCACCATGCGAACAGAACGCAGCAATCGCCAACGCGTTCGATCATCGCTGCTGGTCGTATCCCGTTCAACCAGCGCGTAACCAGATAACCGCTCAAGCGAACTAAGCACCTCGTCTTCGGCCTTGCCTGCGGATTGGTTCGCATTTTCCTGTGCATCTTGGCCAACACCGAGAATCTGCGTGGCCGTTTCAAGTGTGAACGAATTGGGAATCACGGCCAGGATATCGATCAGTGCACGAACTGATTTGGGCAGTAGTGAAAGACTCCATTCCACCGTTGCTTCCATGGTTCGTTGCCGTTCAGGAAGAAGTTCTTGATTTTCACTGAGATATTTTGAAGTGGAGAGGCTGGCAATCAGGGCCGACGGGGAGCGTTCGTCTAGTGCGCGCGAAGCCGCTAATTCAATACCAAGCGGAATACCGTCAAAAATTCGACATACTTCGGCAATAGCTTCAAGTTCTTCGTTGGTCACCTGGGTTTTGGCAACTCCAGTGCGTTCGAGAAACAACCGCACGGCCGGGTTGGTAGCGAGCGCGTCAGCTGTGGCGTTTGGTTCGGGCAGCGGAAGAGGATCAATAGTGCGAACAATCATTTCCCGACCGTTGCCGGGAGTCCTGCTAGTAATAAGTACACGTAATTGTGACTCTTCACAAATCTTGGCTAGGGCGGAAAACTCATGACCGATTTGCTCAGCATTGTCGATAACTATGACTGTTGCGAAAGCTTTCAAGATCCCAATAAGGCCCGCTGGAGAAGTAGCATCAGATGACCCACAAGCACGGGAAAGGGCCGAGGAAATTTCACCCAAGGTTGAGAGGTCCATAACGTCGACAAATAGCACTCGG
>JAYTWN010000202.1:0-11492 GCA_043743435.1 Acidimicrobiia bacterium | reverse complement strand
AGACAGCGTCGACAGAGCAGCCAACGATGTTGGTAAGCACCCGAGGTCCCTCTTCCAATTCCACGTAGGCAATCACATATGGCCCCTTTTCGGCCCAGGCTCCGGCCCCTTTGCGGGTGATCGAAAACGAGTAGATCCTGCCCCTTCCGGTCGAGGTGACCCACGACGTAGTTTGCGACGAGCACGCTGGGCAGAAGGCACGTGGATACCAAATGATCGTTGAACAGTCATCACACTTACGAAGCAGGAGCTGGCCCTTTGCCGTCGCGTCCCAGAATTCTTGGGTTTCAAGTGTTGGTTCGACCTTACGAACGGGGAGACCGCTTGCTCCTACTCGTGGAGCCGTTTTCGTTTGTCCAACTGCAGAGTCGCTAGCCATCATGACCTCCCAAGAATCAGTGTTGCTGAACCGCTACGTGTACCTAGGTTTCCACCTGTGCCGTGCGCCAACGCCAACTCGCAGTTGGGGACCTGCACGGCCGGGTGCGCTTCGCCACGAACTTGGCGAACCGCTTCGATTATCTTCGTCATACCGCCGCGGTTCCCCGGATGGTTGTTACACAGTCCGCCGCCATCGGTATTAAAAGGCAACGCGCCGCCCGCTTCAAGGGCACCGGATTCCACAAACTTCCCGCCCTCACCTTTGGCGCAGAAACCGAGATCCTCCAGGGTTTCCAACACCGTGATGGTGAAGCTGTCATAGATCGATGCGTACTGAATATCTTTCGGAGTAACGCCAGCTTCACGAAACGCCGCCGGGCCAGACCAGAGGGCTCCGGTATGGGTCAGATCGATGCGGCCGTTTGCCGTGTGTTTCAGTGCTTCACCGTGACCGAGCACGGATACTCCGCGAGAAGTATTGCTAAGCGTACGGGCTATTTCTGGGCTCACCACGATCACCGCTCCCCCACCATCGGTAACGACACAACAATCCAGGCGATGCAGCGGATCAGCCACCATTGGGGAATTGAGCACTTCTTCGACCGTCACCACATCCCGCAGAAATGCGTTCGGATTATGCGACGCATGTTTCGATGCCGCTACCTTGATCATGGCTAACTGTGCCGAAGTTGTGCCGAATTCGTACATGTGTCGGGCGGCAGCAAGGGCGTACATGTTCGGAACGTTTGATCCCCATTGCGATTCGAATGCGTGCTCGGGCGCTGCGGTGTTTCCGGCGCTCCCACCCGCGGCGGCTCCTCCGGTTCGAGGTTTGCCGGCCAAGGTGATCAAGGCAATCTGGCATTTGCCCGCAGCAATCGCAGCGGCAGCATGACCGACATGAGCGAGATAGGACGAGCCACCGGTTTCTGTCGTATCGGTGTAGCGAACATTCAGGCCCCAATAGTCGGCCATGGAGATCCCGCCGAACCCCGGAGCATCGCCAGCACAGAAATACGCGTCCACGTCCGCCATAGCAAGACCCGCGTCGGCCAAAGCTCCCAACGCCACGTCAGTGTGGATTTGCATCAGGGTGCAATCGGGTAGATGACGCCCGGGATGCTCGTAGGCACCGACGATCTGGGCATATTGTGATCCTGCAGAACTCATGGGTTCAACGTAAGCGACGAGTCCACCTGCTTCCAAACCCGAGCAAGCGCTTAGCACCGGGTTACTGATAAGCCAGTGGTCAGTACTGGGTCAGTAAGGCTTTGGTTGGTTCGTAGTCGATAGACCAATCGGTATACACCCCAATCTCGGCACAGGCCAAGCATTGCGCGCCGACAATCATCCAAGTCACCTCGCCTGCTGCATCCAAGCAGTACCCGATGGCCAGATTGAAGGATTTTTTGCCACACGGGCATTGCGCATCGCCAGTGTCGGCATCTTCCCAATGTTCTTCGCTGTCGCCAATGAACACGGTGTTCTTGCAGCCTCCGCAAATTCGCAGAGCAACCCCGTCTTCTTCGCTGCATTGCATCCAAAACGCCGTTCCCGAACACGTTGCACAAACTGATTGTTGAACCAGATCAGCGGGGTCACTTACGGCATTTCCAAACTCTCGAACGAAGGCAAACAGTTCCCTCAACTCCGGCGCACTCGCAGTGTCGGGTGAAGCCAAAGCCGGGCGGATACTTGAGGCACCACTGTTGGGAAGGGAAAGCACAACGGAGAGGTTACGGGACGGACCGAGGTCGCCATGTTGGAGCAGATTCGCTTAGGCCGTGACTGGATCGGCCCGTGCTCATCTGACGGGCCCCAACTCCGCTCCGCTTCGAGACCCATCAGCAGATCCTTTCCAACCGGCAAGCCGGATTGAGGACCTGATTCCACAACTTGTACCGTGAGATGCAACACTGAGACCATGACTCGTCCCGTGCTTCGTACGTCGCTCTGTGATCTTCTCGGTATTGAGTACCCGGTTCTCCTGGCTGGAATGGGTCCAACCGTTGGGGGTTCCAATAAGGGTGTAGCGGGCCCTGAACTCGTGGCGGCGATCTCAAATGCAGGTGGGCTGGGCGTGTTGGGTGGCACCGGGTTTGGACCCGATGAAATGGAAGCGGAAATTCTCAAGATCCGTGAACTTACCGACAAGCCCTTCGGTGTCGACATTTTACTTCCGGTGCTTGGTCCCAAATCGGGCGGTTCTGATCACACCCCATCGAGCGCTGAGTTGTGGGACCTCATTCCCGCCGCCCACAAAGCTGAAATCGAGGCGTTGCGAGTCAAGCTTGGGTTGCCCGAGGTACCTGCACCACAGCGCAAGACCAACGACCAGCCCATGTCTTCGGCGTTGTTTGATCCACAGTCACAAATCGATGTGATCACCGGAATGGGCGTTGCTGTTTTGGCGACGGGACTTGGCGATCCTGCTCCCTATATGCGCCAGTTGCGTGATGCCGGGATGAAAGTGATCTCTCTTGTTGGCAATGTGAAAGGCGCGCTTAAGGTCCTCGGCGCTGGCGTTGATGCCGTAGTCGCCCAGGGCACAGAAGCTGGCGGACATACCGGCCGTATTGGCACCATGGCACTGCTCCCCCAGGTTCTCGATATCGCTGGTTCCACGCCAGTGATTGCTGCGGGCGGCATTGGTGATGGTCGAGGTTTGGCTGCGTCGCTTGCCATGGGTTGCGAAGGTGTGTGGTGCGGCACGATTTTCATTGGGACCAATGAGGCACAACTCGATGATTTCCGCAAAGCCCGTTTTGTGGATGCCAGCGAAGAAGGCACCAAGATTTCCAAGATGTACTCGGGCAAGACCATGCGCAACATCACCAACCCCCTCGTTGAGGCTTGGGAAGAATCCGGTATCAAAGCACTGCCCATGGGGTTGCAAAGCATGCTTATCGCTCCACTTCTTCGTGGGAGCGCGGCAGCGGATCGCCTCGAAAACGGTATGAACGCGGGCGGGCAAATCACCGGGCTTATCAAGTCAATTCGACCAGCTGCCGACGTACTCAACGACATGGTTTCCAGCGCCAGCGACATCTTGGCCAAGCAGCTGGCAGCCCGCATCACCACTGCGTAGGGTCACCTAGCAACGTCCGGGCTAGCGACCTGCAACGCTTGTTCGTTTGGGGGCGCTCATCGACTGAGGAGGTTCACCAAAGCCCCCAAAGCGGTTGGCGACGACCCGAGCCACCGGCCAATACTTAAGCGATCCACGCACTCACCGTCTGCAGCGTCATTTGGGGGCGCTCATCAACTGGAGCGCAAACGTTCCATTGCGCTGGTTAACCTGCAGCTACTCGAAGGGGACTGGCAAGCTGATTCTGAAGCTGCTGGCTACCACTTCGAACGAAGCGTCGATTGTAAAATCAAAGCAAGGGCCACTTGGCACCCCAGCCATTTCGTAGTGGCTGCGGGCGAACTACCAGCCGAACTACCAACTGTGTCTGCCCCGTTCACCGTCTGTCCGGGTGACGAAGTCGGCTCGGCGGCATTTGATGCAAGCGATGCGACCGCCGGAACAAGCCAGGGCATGAACAGCAGCCAGATGCGTTCAACTTCGCCCTTGGAATACTGCGAAACCTCAGCGGCCAGGATGCACAGAAGCGCTCCGCCGACAACCGGCCAAAGCTTGCGGTTACGCAATGAAACTATTCCGGCAATCACCGCAGGACCAATGGCGATCAGAAGGACCGCAACATTTCCCAACAAGAAGTAGGTCCACGTACGAAAATAAGCACTACCGATCCAATAGAACTTGTTGGTGAGTCGTAATCCGTCGAACCACCAAAATCCAAAGTGGTAGAAGATTCCGGTAACCAAGCCTGCGGCGAGAACCGCGGCTCCACCAGCTTGGATCGTGTTGACCAATCGCTTCCGAATCCCCGTCAGCACCATCACTGCTGCTAGAACAACGATCGTCGCTGCGCCATAGGTGAGGAACAACGCACTGGCTAAACACAACCCGCTGGCCGCCCCGAGCAGCAAACGGGTCCTGAGGCGAGTGCTTCGAACGGCCATCGTCGCAGCGGCAATGCCCCAACCGGCAACGCCCGAGAAGAAGGCATCGGCAGAGGTTCCCAGCCAAACGGCATAGGGGGCCAGAGCCAAGAAGGGCAGAATCGAGCGCAAAACGGCGCCGTCTGCCACACAACGAACGGTCACGCCCACCGCGGAAACGATCAGTCCAATTCCGAGAAAGCTCAGCGCGCCTACTACCCAGGGCGCTTCCAACCCGATAGCTGCAAGTCCCTTCAACAAGAGTACGAAACCCGGGGGATGACCCTTCATATGTACGGAGCGGTCGACGAGAAACTCGTAGTTTGAGTGCAGGAGCAATAGATCCGCTGCTTTGGGCAGGAACTCGAGATTGACCCAGTACTCGGTGGAATCAACTACCGGGGCCAAAATCGCTTTGAGCCCGTCGGCGCCGGCAAGAACGAGAGCAAAGAGTGCGCCGGTTAGCGCGGTCACCCCAATGGACCACCTATCACTAAGTACACGAAGCACTTGTGGGAGCAGCAGAACTGCGGCAAAACCAAAGACTACGGCGGGCACCATCGCGAGCGTAAGGCGCGGATCCCACGCTCCAACGAAAGGTGCCGCTCCGAGCTTGATGCGCGGTTCGCGGCCTTCAAATCGTCGCCCCCAGACAAAGGCCCACCCAATAGCTACCAAACACAATCCGAACACGGCTGACAACACCAACGCTGACTGGGCCTTTGGGATCTCGTCATGGCCGTCCGGGTGGGAATTCACGCTGCCATCTTGGCGGCTCGAGTGCAGTGAGGTAATAGACGCGCTGAAGCTAGCACTCAGCCTGAGAATTCCCTAAGAACCCGGCTCGAACCTGAGAGCCAACGGAGCGGCCGCCTGCTGCGGTCATGGTGATAGCTGCGAAAGTGATCGAGTGAAAAATCTACGCAAGCTCATCGTCCGTGTCGCTCTCGTTACCGCAACTGCTCTCTCCGTGGCAGCAACGCTTGGAGCGCCATCAACATCCGCCGCTACCAAGTTCACCACCAAAAAGGTGTGCACCAAGGTCAAAGGAAAGACCGTCTGCAAGACCGTGAAGGTGCCCGTCAAGGCTAAGGCCAAAGCCGCGACACCAACCGATTCAAAAGCGCCAACCGATTCAAAAGCGCCGGTCGATTCCAAGCCTGCCACCACCAAAGCTGCCGCTCCTGCTGATTCCAAGCCACCAACGGCAACGGCCAAGCCTGCGGCTGCGGTCACCGCGACCACCAAAGCAGTAGTCCCTACCGACTCGAAACCGGTGTAAGTCCTTCGTTCAGCATGATGAGTCACCGAAGAGAGGGCCACATATGGTGAGCCCTCCCTTTTGGTGGGAACTCAAACTGGTGAGTTGCTCGTATTGGTGAGTTGCTCATACTGGTGAGTTACTCATACTTTTGGAGGATGGACCCCAGGGTCTACTTTCCCAGAACCAGCAAACGTTTGCATCCACAGCACCTACCATCGAATGATGGACCCTGAAGCACTTCCCATCGGTCGATGGCCACTTTGTCTTCGGCAGGGTGTGCTGCTGTGAACAGACAACCCATCGCTCGAATCTCCATCGCTGGGGTGCGAGCGAACGCTGGACGCTTTGCCTCGCTCACCTTTGCCGTGTTCATTGGTGTGCTCTTCATTGCGGCCACTCTCACCATTACCGACACCGTTAAAGCGGGCTTTGGTTCGCTGTTCTCCAATGCTTATCGCAGCGTGTCCGTGGTCGTTCGGGAACAGTCCGATGTCGTTCGCCAGAACCAAACCTTCCGCGGACGAATCGATGCGATGCTGGCGACCACAGCTCGTTCGGCACCTGGCGTGGCAGCAGCTCAGCCGCGCATCTCCGGCTATGCCTATGTAGTAAGCGCGCTTGGCAAGGCTCCGGAGAACATAAGCAGTGACACTGCGGGCGCGCCGATCGCCGAAAACTGGATTGACGACGCGTTAATGAATCCTTATTCGCTCGTTGAAGGCAAAAAGCCAACCGAATCCGGCGAGGTGGTGATCGATCGGGGCACCGCAAAGTCCTCGGCCATTGCCCTCGGTGAAAACGTCAGTGTGATTTCCAAAGATGGCGCGACACCCGGTCGGGTGGTGGGCCTCGTACGTTTTGGATCGGTGGACAGCCCTGGCGCCGTGCCCGTTGTCCTCTTCCCGCTAAGCGACGCACAAACGCTGTTGGGTGAGGAAGGACGCATCGATGCTGTGCTGTTGCGGGCCAAAGGGGGCGTGAACGATAAGACACTGGCCTCCGCAGTCCAGGCGTTGCTGCCGAAGGGGATTGAGGCGGTCACGGGGAAAGCGGTGACCAAGGAAAGCGAAAATCAGGTCGCCAACGGGCTTCGATTCATCACGGCGTTCCTGTTGATTTTTGCCGTCCTGTCCCTGATCGTTGGGGCGTTCATTATCGCCAATACGTTTGCCATTTCCATTAGTCAACGCACGCGCGAATTGGCGTTGTTGCGCGCTATCGGTGCTTCTCGTGGCCAAATCGGTCGGATGATGTTGGGCGAAGCGTTGGTCATGAGCGTTGTTGGTTCTGTGACCGGCCTTCTTGGTGGGATTGCCCTCGCCGCAGGACTCAAATCCATCCTTCGAGCTACGGGAGTTGATCTGCCGCCGTCGCCGGTGGTTGTTCGACCTGCCACGGTTGCGTGGAGTCTCGGTATTGGTTTGATCGTCACCATTGGAGCTGCGGCCGCCCCGGCGTGGCGTGCTGCTCGGATCTCCCCCGTTTCCGCCATGCGCGATAGCGAAGTTGAACCACCACCGCTTCTGCGACGTACCCTCCTCGGCTTTGCTGTCACCATTGCCGGAGCGCTAATCATGCGATCAGGGGCAAATCTTCCCAGCCTTCCTCGCACCGGACAGGGTGCGGCTCTACTCCTGGTTGGATCGATTCTTTTAGCCCCAGCCTTCGGCACATTACTACGCGTACTTATTTCGCCGGTCCGGAAGATATTTGGGACCACGAGCGGCTTGGCCGTTCGGAACACCACCCGCAATCCTCGCCGTACCGCCTCAACCGCCCTTGCTCTCTCCCTCGGTTCCGCCGTGGCCTGTTTTGCGGTAATTCTCAACGCTTCGCTGCAAGCTTCGTTGTCGACGGCGGTGGGAGGAGGTCTTCGTGGGGATCTCGTCGTGCGATCCGGCGCCTTTGGCAATGGTGGACTACCCGCTTCGCTGGCGAGTTCTATTGCCAAGTTGCCTACCGTTGAAGCGGCCTCGGGCCTACGGTACGGGTTCGCTACCGTGGAAGGCCCAAAGCGGAAACCCAAACGTCCGTCTGCGGTGAGTCGATCCGGGGGACGGCCAATTGCTGCGTTCAATCCCAAGTCTGCCGATCGACTTCTGGATTTCGGGAACGAGAAAGGTACGTTCGCAGATCTTGCTACGCACACCGCCAGTGCTCCAAGCAATATCGCCCTTTCTCGACGTGAGGTTGACGATCACGGCTGGAAGGTTGGTGACACCATTAAGCTCACCTTTCCCGGCAAACCCGCAGCACCGTTTCGGATCAGTACCGTGTATTCCCAGGGTATTGCTTTTGACTTTGCCATTGCCAACGAGGACTATGAACGCTATGTCCCTGAGGTGTTTGATTTCGTCGTCTACGTGGCAGCAAAGCCAGGGGTCGCCATCGAAAGCTTGAGCGCGCAAATTAGTGAGTTAACCAAGGCGTACCCGACGGCAAAAATTGAGGACCCAAAACAGTACGTGGCCCGGCTGACGGGATCGCTCGATCAACTGTTGAGTCTTATCCTCGGCTTGTTGGTGCTCGTGGTGATAGTCGCGGTATTGGGTATTGCCATAACCCTTTCGTTAAGTGTGGTCGAGCGGGTTCGCGAAACCGGATTACTACGCACGCTTGGTATGCAACGCAACCAAATCCGATCAATGTTGCGATCCGAAGCTATTCTCATTTCGCTGTTCGCTGTCACCATTGGAGTGCTGTTAGGGACCGCGGTGTCACAGTCACTCCTGAAGGCGCTCCGAGATGAGGGACTTTCCAAGTTCGTGTTTCCACCGGCCGGTGTGGCCTCGCTTGCCCTGCTTGCCGCCGTAGCCGGGCTGATTGCCTCGCTCGCTCCGGCTCGCCGGGCCGCCCGATTGCCGATGCTCAGCGCGCTTTCTGGTTTGCACGAATCCCCAGCAAACGTCACCCAAGCTCCTGTATCTCACCAACGATTTCAAACCACTCTTCGCCTCGGTCTCATTGGCGCTCTGGTCACCGGGATCGGCGGCTTTGCGCTTGGCCGCAACTCTGCACCGCAGGCTGCGTCTCAAACGCTGGGCACCACCGTCGTTGCAAAACCTCTCAGCGGCACGGTTGAAGCACCACGACCTTCAGGCTCACAAGCCAACATCAATGCCGGCGAAGGATCGACCTCGAACAGCACCTTGGAGCAAGAAACAACAACAATCGATGGGCTCGTTGGCGGCACCGGGCCCGATGCCAAAACCGTCAGCAACGCACCCTACGCAGTACCACCCGCTCCCGAGGGGGACGATCAGCAAAAACCTGGGCACTTAGTTTCTGCCGTGGCCATCACTGCACCAACCGGCCTGAAAGCTTGGCGGGTGTTGTTCACGTCTACCCTTCGTGACGAACAGCCAACCGTAGTGAGCGGTCTCGTGTTTGCCCCTGATCGCCCGTCACCGCCAGGAGGTTGGCCCGTTGTTGCCTTCGCACACCCCACGACGGGGCTTGCCGATCGCTGTGCACCATCACGCAATGTGGGGGTACTCGAAAACACGGTGGCCACCTTGGCTGGGCAACTCAATATGGCCGCCGTGGCTTCGGACTATCCAGGCCTTGGAACTGCAGGACCACATCCGTTTCTTGACGGCATTTCGTCGGGCCGCTCTGTGCTTGATATTGCCCTCGCCGCTGCAACCATCAATGGCCTTCAACTCGCTTCGGCGACCACCATTTGGGGACATTCACAAGGTGGGCACGCTGCACTCTGGGCTGCGTCCCAAGCACCAACGTACGCTCCATCGCTCAAGATCCGCGGCGTGGTAGCGGGCGCTCCTCCATCGCAGCTTCGGACCCTGGTCGACGGTCTTGAACGCACACCCGATCGCGGGTACGCCGCCCTTATTGCCAAGGGGATGCAATCGGTCAACCCATCTCTACAACTCACGAATGTACTAAGTGCACGTGGCATTGAACTTACAAAGCAGCTCGACACAAAGTGCTCCGGCGAAGTGAACGCCAGCGCCCAACGAGACACCATCCGCGCCTCCAACCCGCTTCCGCCCGATTGGCTATCAGCTCTCCACGCCAATGAACCTGGCCTCACCAAGATCAACGCTCCAGTGCTGATCATCCATGGCGAAGCCGACGAACTGGTTCCCGTTGGTTCTTCCAAAACATTGCAGGATCAACTCGTGGCACTGGGCAGCTCCGTCGAGCGGAAGGTTTATCCCGGCGCCGGTCATGGCGATGTCGTTCTCACCTCCCTCACCGACACCATCGCCTGGATCGCCAAGCAATCACCAGCCTCGACCGAGGCAAGCCTTGCACTCCAACCCCATTTGGAAACCACCACGATTCCGGCGTCGGATGCTGGATCGGTGAGCACCGCACCGGTGTGGCCAGGCGCCAGCGGCCTTCTGAGGCAGGCACTATCCCATGGCGTTCAGCGGCCTTTAGTTATTGCTCATGCCGGCGGGGATCTCGAAGCCCCACATTCCACCATGTATAGCTTCAAACGCGCCGACGCCTTAGGAGCAGATGTTTTGGAAATGGATGTGCGCTTATCACGTGACGGAGTTTTGATCATCCAACACGATCCGCTCCTCGATCGGACCACCAAAGAGACCGGGCCAGCCGTCGAGCAAAGTGCTGCAGAGTTGGCCAAGCTCGACAACGCCTATTGGTTTACCGGTGGCTGTTGGGATTGCCGATCCTCGGGCAAAGTTCCACCGTTCCGGGGCGTACGAACGGGCCAGCAGAAACCCCCAACGGGTTACACCAGCGACGACTTTGGCATCAGCACCCTCGATTCGGTTTTGCGGCAGTTTCCCAACAAGGTCATCGATATCGAGATCAAGTCTGATGGTCCCGACGGCGGCCAAGAAGTTGCCACCGCCTTAGCAAAACGACTGCTCGCCGATCCGAAACCTGATCGATTCATCGTTGTTTCGTTCGACGATCGGGCACTGATCACCTTCCGTGCCGCCGCACCGAGCGTGGCCACATCGCCGGGCATTGATGAAATGACTCGCTACGTTTTGGCCGGGCAACCAATAGCCAATACGCCCGTTCTTCAGATTCCACCCAACGCGCAGGGTCTCAAGCTCCTCACGCCAGAGCTTCAACGCCGCGCCAAGGCAGAAGGTATTGCGCTTTGGGTGTGGCCGACTGATCCAGCAACCGATACAAAAGCCGACTACACCAAACTTCTGGCCTACCAACCCAACGGCATCATCGCCGGTCGTCCTTCAGAACTGATTGATCTACTCGGCCCAAGGTAAACGCTGTAAGGAGCGGTAAGCCCAGTAAGCCCAGTAAGCCCGTTTGCGCAGTAAGCCAGTACGCGCGGTAAAACGCAACGAAGCCCGCTCGACGAGAACGTCGGGCGGGCTTCGGGTTGGCTGTCAACTGCAGCGGTGCTGCAGGGGGAAAGCAGCTAGCCGTTTTTGACCATTTGCGAGAACGGCGTTTTGGCGTCGATCCCCGGATCTTTGGGTAGCCCGAGAGCTCGTTCGGCCAGGATGTTGCGTTGAATCTGGTCGGTTCCACCGTAAATCGGTGGGGCCTGGGCGTAGAGTGCCATGCCAGTGATCATGGCCATTTGTGGTTCTCCGGTAGCAGCATCAAGGGCTTTGCGGTCGGTGTCGTTGTAGGCATGCAGCATTCCGCTAGACCCGGCAATCTGCAGGCCAAGGTCGCGCTGCAGCCGAACAATCATGCTCATCGACAGCTTTCCAATATTGGCCATCCCCAGAATTTCCTGTCCTTTTCCGCGAGCAGCTTTGACCCGCTCCCCGTTAAATCGACCGATCTCCATAAGGGTGTGGAGCGAAGCAAGTTGCTGGCGGACCGATGGATCGCCAAGCACACCGCGGGTTTTGGCCAATGC
>JAYTWN010000201.1:0-3884 GCA_043743435.1 Acidimicrobiia bacterium | reverse complement strand
GTGTACCGGGAACTATGAATCACGTGGGCGTTGAAGTGGAAACGTCAGAAGAAGTTACTGAAGCCATCGTTCGGTTCCAAGCAGAAGATATGCCCACAGAGGTTCAGGACAACACCGCCTGCTGTTACGCCGTGCAAGACAAGGTGTGGGTTGAAGGACCCAATATTGCTTGGGAGATCTATACCGTTCTTGGAGATGCGCCAGCCATGGCCTGCACGCCTGGTTCGACCGACGGATGGAGCAGCACCAAACCTGCGCTCATTCCGATGGCAAAAGCATCATCGAACTGCTGTTAAGGGTTGTTCACGGTGTCTTGGACGGCGGTTCTAAGCGTGTTTTTAATCCAGCACTAGCGTCCTAGACCACTAGACCTTTGCGGAGTCGCATCGTAGTGACAATCCGTGCCGCTTCGGTGAATCCGCGAGTTTGGACCCTGAGGTCGCAACGGGTTTGCCCAATGTTTTAACGAGTGAGAGTTTCTTGAATCGGATCCAATCCACCAGTAAGCCCAATGTCGACGTCGTTGTCAGCCCGTTAGATTTCGCCCGAAAGCTCACCGCCGAGGCACTGGGAACGGCGTTGTTGATTATTGCCGTTGTTGGTTCAGGGATCATGGCCGAGCGGCTTTCCCCAAACGATGTTGGCTTGCAGTTACTCGAAAATGCTGCGGCCACTGCCGGTGCGCTGATCGGACTGATCTTGATGCTCGGCCCCGTTTCGGGTGCGCATTTCAACCCGGTAGTCACCCTTTCGTTCCGGTACTTCAACCAGCTGACGAATCGCGAGGCGGCCGGATTCATAGGCGCGCAGGTTATCGGTGGCTGTATCGGCTGTGTACTTACCAATCTCATGTTCGAACTCGATGCCGTGAACCTTTCGACAAAGACGCGATCATCTGGTGCTCTGTGGCTTTCCGAAGTGATCGCTACAGTCGGGTTACTACTGCTTATTCATGGTGTGGTCCGCTCGGGACGGGGCGCTTCGGTTCCCTTTGCGGTCGGTGCGTGGATTGGCGGGGCGTATTGGTTTACGTCGTCGACATCGTTTGCCAATCCAGCAGTCACGGTAGCTCGGATGCTTTCCGACAGTTTCGCGGGAATCAAGCCATCCTCGGCGCCCATGTTCATGGTTATGCAACTCGTGGGACTCGTTGTCGCCACGGGGTTGGTGGTCTTTTTGTATCCGGTTGATCTCAGTCAACCCGCTTCAGATTCCTCGAAAGGGTAAGGCCATGAACTCGACATCCACGAACAAAGTGGTCCAGTGCGGGATCGCAAACCTGCCGTGCCTATTCGTTGGCCGCTTCGATGCTGTTTTGGTGGCCAAGGCGGAAGTTCACCACCAGGGGTGACGGGTCGGCAAGACTGGGTGGGTGCCTACTTGCCACATACATCCTGATCGTGAAACCGGCCGCTCGTGCAGTCGCTGCGGCAAACCAGCCTGCCCTAGCTGCCTAACCGATGCCCCCGTTGGTGCCCATTGCGCAACGTGTGTGAAAGAGCAGCGTGGCCCGGTTGCTGCGAACGTCAAGCGGGCGGTCAAGGTGAACGCCCGTACGGCGAAGTACAACCTTACCGATATGCCGCTGACCAAGCTCATCATTGCCATCAATGCTGTGATTTTCGTCTACACCGATCTGTTGAAGAGCAAAACGGTCAGCAAAATAAATCTCGGGTTGTTTGGGCCAATTGTGGCCGACGGCGAGTGGTGGCGCATTGTCACTTCCGGTTTTTTGCACTTCGGCGTTTTTCACATCGCCATGAATATGTACATCCTGTTCCAGCTGGGCCGAACCTTTGAAGAACAGATCGGTCGACCACGATTTGCCGCCATGTACTTCGCGGCAATGGCTGGTGGTTCAGCCGGGGCACTCTTGCTAGAGCCCTACGGCCTTACCGGTGGAGCTTCCGGCGCAGTGTTTGGTTTGGCTGGTGCTGCGGTTGTGGCCCTGAAAGCGCGGGGCGTTCCCTTTGGGCAGACCCAGTGGGGTCCAATGTTGGCCATCAACTTGGTGCTCACCTTTTCGATTCCCGGTATCTCCAAAGGCGGGCACCTTGGAGGATTGCTCTTTGGCGGACTCGCTGGATTCTTGGTGCTCAATCCAAAACGGCGTGCTTCGAAGGTTTCAACCGATGTAGCAATCCTCTGTGCACTTATTGCTATTGGGGTGGTGGCGTCGATTGTGATTGCCAAGAACCCTGTCGTCAATCGATAGAACGTTCCGTGCTGCTCGCTGAACGGCCTAAAAAATCATATCTTGCTTGTTGATGGTCGTAGGGAACGCTTGCGTGGCTAGGCGGCGGTGGGCAATGAGGGCCCCGGGAGGCCCGGCGAGGGTCAGCAGGAGAAACCCTTTGGTCCACTTCATGACCCGAAAAATGTCCAGCACCATCACGCCGAAGGCAATACAAATGAAGCCGTGAAAATACGCGACGATACGCAGACCCGCTTGGTTCCAGCCCCCTCGATTGTGCAGCGCGTATTTGTTGATCATGAACCCGGCAAGCAAGCAGTAGCTCACCGCTTCGGCCAGGGCAATCACCTTGGTAACACGAATTTTCCGCGCAAGTTGATCAGCCAGGGTCATGCCAGCGATACGTTGACCAACCTCGGGAGTGCGAGTTGCGTCGAAACGATTGTCATTACTGCTCACGGTCCAAGCTTCCCACGGGTGATGCAATCACCCGGCTTACTTCGGCGGTGTCACGTGCCGCCCAGAGCGCAGCCAGCGATGAACCCAGAAACGTGTGGGCCTGTAAGAGGTCTTGTTGGCTTTGGTGAAATCCAACATCGTTGAAGGAAGTCGTTACCCGTCCTTGAAAGGTGCCGCACTGGAACGCGAACGAGGTCCGCTGCGAACACGTTATCTGCGTGGCCGATCGCTGTGGCCTGAAGTCCCAAAAGGGTGAACTGCTCCGATTCATGACTGCTGTGGCCGATGGGGTCCTGGAGCAATCACGGGCACATCAGGTCCGAGGGTGGAAGTTGTTACACCAGATTGCCCGGTTGAAGAATGAACTGAGGGACTCCGGCTTTACTAGTCTGTGCGGATGGCTAATCCTGGAAAGATCCGCTCAACCGACGTTACTGAAGGCCCCAAGAAGGCGCCCGCTCGGTCCATGCTGCGTGCCGTGGGCATGGGGGATGGTGATTGGGACAAACCGCAAATTGGTGTGGCTTCGAGCTGGAACGAAGTAACCCCGTGCAATATGCCCCTTGATCGTTTGGCCAAGCAGGCCAAGTTGGGAGTCAAGGCCAGCGGTGGTTGGCCGCTGGAATTCGTAACCATTGCCGTTTCCGACGGTATCTCTATGGGTCACGAAGGTATGCGCGCATCGTTGGTGAGTCGTGAGGTAATCGCCGACTCGGTGGAAACTGTTATGCACGCAGAGCGTATGGACGCCCTCGCCACCTTCGCCGGATGCGACAAGAGCCTCCCTGGCATGCTCATGGCCGCCGCTCGACTCAACCTTCCCAGCATCTTCCTGTACGGCGGAACCATTCTTCCTGGCAAGGGTCAACACGGCGAAGCGCTCGACATCACCAGTGTGTTCGAAGCGGTTGGCGGCCATGCCGTTGGTAAGCTCACCGATGAAGAGCTGAGCTACATCGAAACGCACGCCTGCCCGACCGAAGGCAGCTGTGCGGGAATGTTCACCGCCAACACCATGGCCTCCGTAGGCGAAGCGCTGGGTATGTCGCTGCTCGGTTCGGCTAGTGCGCCGGCTATCGATCCTCGGCGTGATCAGTACGCCTATGATTCCGGTGTTGCCATCATGAATCTGGTGAACAAGAACATTAAGGCTCGCGACATCATGACCCTCGCCGCGTTTGAAAACGCTATCGCCGTAGTGTTGGCCCTCGGAGGCTCCACCAACGCCGTG
>JAYTWN010000200.1:0-5796 GCA_043743435.1 Acidimicrobiia bacterium | reverse complement strand
AGTTGCTCTTGTCGTGACATCCCCTCCATATTTTGCTGGAAAGCAGTATGAGGAAGAGCTCGATCGGGAGGGTGTCTCTAGTTCCTACGGCGAATATCTGGAGCTGTTGGAATCAGTGTTTCGGGAGTGTAAACGTGTTCTCGAACCCGGTGGGCGGATCGCAGTCAACGTCGCAAACCTCGGAAGGAAACCTTATCGAAGTCTCGCTTCAGACATCATCGAAATACTCCAGAGCTTGGGTTTCCTGATTCGGGGGGAAGTAATCTGGCAGAAGGCCGAGGGAGCCAGTGGCTCATGTGCTTGGGGCTCGTATAGAAGCCCAGCCAATCCAGTTCTTCGTGACATCACGGAGCGAATCATCATAGCGAGCAAGGGCAGATTTGATAGGGCACTTTCCTCAAAAGTTCGCCAAACCGAGGGGCTGCCGTTCGAAAGCACACTTACAGCTGATGAGTTTATGGCTGCAACTTTGGATGTTTGGCACATCCCACCGGAGAGTGCAACACGAGTCAACCACCCGGCCCCCTTTCCAACGGCGCTACCTGAGCGACTGATCCAGCTTTACACCTACAAGAACGACCTCGTTGTGGACCCGTTCATGGGTTCGGGTTCCAGTTTGGTCGCAGCAGATCGCCTCGGTCGGCGATACGTTGGGTATGACCTTGACGGTGGTTATGTCGAGTTGGCGAGAAATCGAGTTAGATCAGAGCAAGCAGTAACTGCGGCTTTGGGATCGACTAACCCAAAATTACCCTTGCTTATTGACCTCACAGCCTTGGGAGGAGCCAGTGATGAGGAGGATTTTCAGTCTCGCGCGTCGCGTGAGGGAAAAGCCGCTCAGGAGGTTGCTCGCCAAGTTCTCGAGCACGCTGGGTTCTCTGTAGACCAAAGAAACTCAAAAATCCCTCGTACCGGGGTTTCGATGAATTTCATTGCGAGTGACCAAGCCGGGGCTACTTGGTACTTTGATGTTTCCGGAGCTTTCACAACAACTCGAGGTGGCTTACTTAGGACGGACACCGTTTGGAAGACCCTTGGCCGGGCAAACGTGCTTACAAGAAAACTCCGAAATCCCAGGCTGATTTTTCTGACGTCCCATTTGCCAAAACCAGGAAGTGAGGGCGACGTTGCGCTTCGCGCCGCTGGCCCGGACGCATTTTTCGACGCAATTGAAATGCTCTCACCCGAGGGTATCGAACGGCTCACGGCGTACTCTTCTGGAAAACAGGCCAAACCCCTAGCTGGCTTTTGGCGTCAAAAGGACCTGTAACAGGAACGATGCCTCGAGTAGTAGCCCACGCTGTAGTTCGAGAAGATCCGCCCAGAGTTTTCATAGCGGATGACGAGGCGACCCTCAACTGGGTCCTCGCCATCCGTTTGGTTGCGGAGGCTCCAGTGGGGTACTTTTCTGGTTATGTCCGTCGTCAGTTGCGAAAAGCTATTCTTCAAGAGCGCTGGGGAGATGCCGTCGAGCTTTGGGTGGCCCACTCCGGGGTTGCTGTCGACTTCTACCCTTCGACTGAGCTCTTTTCCCGAGGCGACGTCACTATGAGCGAAGCCGAAGTGCAATTCACCTCCCTCTTCCAAGATTCGGGACTCGGGGATGAGTAACGACAAAACTGTTGTTACAGAACTTGCCACTGCTTTGGGGATTTTGAACGCCGAGAGAGACAAACTGGCCGCGAAATCATTGCCGAAAATCGTCGGTGTCGACAAAAAATCTTGGGCCGTAGTTTTTGAAGCCGCGAGTGGCGGGGAACACGGTGCTCTGTTTGAAATAGCATTCGCCAACGGAGAGTATTTTCGCTCTGCCACTCATGCCTTAAGAGGCCGATCACCGATTAACGTGGAGTGGAAGGGACGTCATAAAAGCGTTGGCGATGAAGCTACACCCGCCGACCTGCGAGTGGATCATGTCTATTTGGTGAGCTGTAAGTACGATTCGGACATACTCCTTAACTCATCACCAACAGCTCTTTTCAACAGACTGCTAACAGGTGGGCAGGGCCGCCGCAGCAAGGTCGACTGGTATCATGAAACCGCTCCCTCGGAGTACCAAGGATACTACGAGGAGGCCTTGAATTTAATAGGTGTACTTGGCTTTCCAGCCTTGGTGACCGACCTTGAGCGATCTCATCGCGACGCTCTTAAGGTGCTCGGGCGCCAAAGTTCGCCAGCGTTGGATGAGGCGGCAGGCCGCTTCTATCAGAAAGTGTCTGAAGTATCTGCCCAAAGGTGGAAACAGCGAATGACTGTCGACGAAACCGACGATGTTCGGATGCTTTGGCGCCTGCTCCGAATCGGCAGCGCTCCCTATTTTGTGTTGGGATCAGCAACCGATGGCCCTAAAAGAATCCGAGTTGCGACTCCGTGGGATTGGAGCCGTCGATACGAACTCAATTCACTCCAAATTGACCCTGGAAATTCAGGTCAACCCACCGTGACTTGGAAAGCAATTTACGATGACAAGATGACGAGCATCCGTGGAACCGTCTCGGGATTCGTCGAAATTCGATGGAGCCACGGGAAATTTGGTGGGTTTCCTGAAGCGAAAATCCATCTAGATCCAAATAGCTCAGAGGTGCCCGGCTACTTCGATCTTGACTGAGCTTTCGAGATCCATCTATTTTGCTGAGATTTTTTGGTCAAGTTCCTGAAGCTCCGGTTCGGACTGGCATGTGGTTGATACTTGGGCGAGGCTAGGGGGATGCGACCGCTTGAAGATGTCCGGGTTCTTGATCTCACCAGGGTGGTTTCTGGGCCCGTTGCTGGGCGGATACTGAGCGATCTCGGCGCCGATGTCGTGAAGGTCGAGCCGCCCGAGGGTGATATCACTCGCATTTGGGGTGAGGAACGCCACGGTGTAGCCGGGTTCTTCATGCAACAAAACGCTGGCAAGCGAAACATTTCGATTGATCTACGCAAGCCCGCAGGGGTGCAGTTGGTCATCGATCTCGCGGCGAAGGCCGACGTGGTGCTCGAGAATTTCCGTGGCGGCGTGATGGATCGCCTGGGGATTGGCTGGGCCGTGTTGTCGGCGGCAAATCCCAAATTGGTGATGTGTTCCATTTCGGGTTTTGGGCAGACGGGACCTGAAGCGCATCGTCAGGCTTACGCGTCGGTGATCCAAGCGGAATCGGGGCTGGTCCATCGTCACGCCACCCAAGATGGTCGACCACCAACGGATCCCATCACCTCGTTTGCCGATTACAACTCTGGTCTACACGGCACGATTGCGCTACTCGCCGCCCTCCACGTGGTCAAAACTACAAATGTAGGTACACATATTGATATGGCCATGCTTGACGCCATGATGTTTACCGACGACTACATGCACCACGCCATTGATGGTTCAGAGATGTTCCGCTTAGGCGGTGAGTACTGGCAGATGGCTGATGGCAACTGGTTTGAACTTGCCGGTCAGTTCAAATTCGTATGGGCACAGATCAGTGCTGCATACGGTCTGGTCGATCCAACCCCAAAATCTGCCGATCTCGAAACGAAGATCGCCAACCGGCGTGCCCTTGTCCGCGAATTCATTGCCACCCTGCCCGACGCTGAAGCCGCAATCGCCATGGCAGAAACAGCCGGCCTACCGTGGGGCCGATACAACTCCCCCGAACAGGCCTTAGTCACACCAACTGCACTCCATCGAGGCATCGTCACCCAGATCGATGATCGAGCCGGAGACGGCGGACTACGCGGCATCGTGCAGTCCCCCTACCGATTCAACAACTACGAATCCGGCGTTACGGGAAGCTCCCCACACCGAGGCGAACACAACGCCGAAGTCCTCACCGACTGGCTGAGTACAGCTCCCGCCACAATCGACCAACTCCTAACCGACGAAGTGCTGCTCACTCAGCAAAATTAGCGGAGTTCATCTCGCTACCTTGTCGCTTCAAACGCGGATACTAAAAGAACGATGTTTGCGGCTGCCGTATTGAGTCCATAAAGCGCAAGGTAATCGGGAATGACAACCTGAACGGTCCCCTGGCCGTGCCCGCTGTTCCTGTTTCGAACCGTCGGACGATTTTGCCAAACAAATACTGATGGCCGACGCTGTTTTCAAGGAATCGATGATTCAGTTCAGCAATCGCTTCATCTGGAGTTTGGGACCGAGGCCCATACTTTTTCAGTTCCCAAAGGTTCGACCTCATCTGTCCGTCAATAACGGCAAAGCTCATCTCGATGAAATCGATCGCTTCAGTCATTTTCGTATTGGGATCTGATAGGAAATTGGACGCAGTTTCGAAGGGTGTCCGTCCCTCTGCCAACCGGAAGACGCCCAACTCACGCGCCAGATCGCTAGTAATCTTGGACCAAAAGTTTGAGCTGTATTTCTCATCCTGCGTCAGGTACGCATATTCGTTTGCCGCTCCCAAAGGCGAAACCCAAATGTGAACGATCTGCACCTTGAGTTTTCTGGAAGCTTGTCGTAATCGAGTAGATCAGTTTGGGGGCAGCTTTTTATTTCGCTTTGAAAAGATGTTGAGGATCGCCATAGGTTCCAATCATCCCACCTAGGTCTGACAACAATCCGCGAATGGGGGTTGCAATGTCTCAAGCCAACTCTTTAAGAATAGGGGAAGGGCGAAAGGGAACTTAACTAGCGAACCGGAAGCCGTCGACTTCTTAGGTGTCCACGAGCAAACACGACTATTGCTCCGGCCTCGAGGTCCTCGACTATCGAATCGAGATTCGCGAGGAGAACGTCGGCGTGCTCGTCCGGAGTTAGCGATTCCGAAGATCTGATTAAAATGAACGACGGTGCGGCGAGCCGCCGAAACGTCAGAAGCGTTCCAAAATCGGTGTCGTGAGAAATGATGACCCGTTGATCGCTGATTGCGTGATCGAGGATTTCGTCGTCTGAAGCATCCGCTAGCCCGAGGTCACGAACGGCGATGGCATCATGGCCCTCCGTACGCAATAGTTCAGCGAACCTCGGGGACATATTGGCGTCAACGAGAAACTTCACGCAGTCTTGGCCAGTGGTAACTCACGCTCTTGTACCGCAGCGGCGGCATATTCAAGAGCGGCTCCAATATCGTCGAACTCGAGGTCGGGAAAGTCGGCGAGGATCTGTTCCGTTGTTCGGCGAGCTGCGAGCTGACCGAGGACCGTCGCTACCGGGATTCGCAGGCCGCGAATGCACGGAACTCCTCGCATCTTGCCCGGATCGACGGTGATTCTCTCGAACTCCATGGCCAAAGTGTATGCGAGCCGGGTTGTCTAGCGAATGTGAATGATCCAGGTAAGTGAATGGATGGTCCGATCGGGCCCGTTCACCCGTAGACTTGCGGCATGACCGGCGACGAGCTTCGGTGGGACCACGTTCCTCAACTGAGGTCCCCAATTTTGCTGGCGGCGTTTGAGGGTTGGAACGATGCTGGCGACGGTGCCTCGATGGCACTTGGCCATATTGGTTCGATGTGGGATGCCAAAGATTTCGCCGCCATCGAAGCAGAAGAGTTTTTTGATTTCTCTTCGACCCGTCCAACGGTGCGTCTCGTGGATGGCGAGCGGATCATCGAGTGGCCAGAGAATTCCTTCAGTGCACTCAGCGTTCCCGATCATTCCCACGATTTCGTGCTGCTCAAAGGCAACGAACCACAGCTGCGATGGAAAACGTTCTGCGCGCATGTGCTCGAAGTGGCCACACGCCTCGATGTCAAAATGGTGGTGACTCTCGGCGCGCTCCTCGCTGATGTTCCGCACACCCGTCCTGTACGGATTACGGCAACGGGTATTTCACCAGAAATGATCGACCGGTATGACCTCCAACGTTCGCGTTAT
>JAYTWN010000199.1:0-4217 GCA_043743435.1 Acidimicrobiia bacterium | reverse complement strand
CGCTGAGGTCGTGCGTCCACAATCAGCCCCCAAGCTGCTTACGGATTCCAGTCAAAAGCTTGAACTGTTGGCCTCCACCGGTGTTGATGCCACGCTGATTGTGCCGTTTGATTCCACGCGGTCCACCGAGCCGGCCGAGCATTTCGTGCGGGAAGTACTCGTTGAGCGCCTCGGGGTCCGTCATGTGGTGGTGGGTGGTGACTTCCATTTCGGGAAAGACCGCCGGGGTAATGTGGCCATGCTCAAGACGCTTGGTGAAGAGCACGGGTTTACGGTCGACGGTCTCGATCTGATAGACGATGACAGCGATTCGAGTGGAAGCACGAAAGTTTCCAGTACGGAAATTCGACGGTTGCTCCGTGAGGGCGAAACCGAATCGGCGTCGCGGCTATTGGGTCGTGACTACGAGGTGCGGGGCATTGTGGCCCACGGCGATGCTCGTGGCCGGACGCTGGGTTTCCCTACAGCCAATGTGGCGGTTCCCACCGAGATTTGTTTACCTGCCGACGGTATCTACGCCGGTTGGTACGTACGCCCTTCGGGCGAGGTTCTGCCGACCGCTATCAACTTGGGTCGTCGACCAACGTTTTACGATGCACAGCCCTATTCGTTGTTGGAAGCGTTCGTGATTGATTGGTCAGGTGATCTTTACGACGAGCCAGCAAAGGTTCGTTTCGTAAAGCGGTTGCGGGCGGAGATGAAGTTCACCGCTATCGAAGCGTTGATTGAGCAGATGCAAAACGATGTCGCCGAAGCCCGCCGTATTTTGCGTGTCGCTTAGCCCACGTTTTACGAGCACTCTGCTGCGAAAGCGGGTAGTGGAACTGGGTAGTGGTATCGGAATGAAGTAGCGCTGCGAGGATAGTGGTGCCTTCGATAGCTTCCCCATGAGTGTTCTTGAGGCTGAGTTTTCCCACGTGTCGGTGGTCGTGGAGCATCGGTTCTGAATGCGCTTGGCGACCCGACCGAAGTACTACTTGATGACGCCTACGCATTTCAGCAAACCCTCCGAGATCCGCTTTCTTCGGATCGTATGCGCACGTTCCTTGGACCTGGCGGCCAAACCCGGGTTCGCGAACTCGACATCGCAGGCCTCAGCGCGAGCCTTCATGCGAAGTAGCGAAGCCTCTGGCGAAAGGACTGGTCGGGACCGTGTCTGTCCGTGCCACCGGTTGCGTAGCCGCCGCCACGCCTACCTGTTGGCTCCTGTTGACATCGACGGGTTCGGCTGAGAGGCTGTTCGCGGAGGTTAACCATGGCACGTTCGTCTATGTTTCAGGCTCTTGAGCGTTTAGCGGATGCTTCGCGGGCCGGATTGCTTGCTAGAAGCGATGCCCATGAAGCGATAGGCCGTCAGCGCGCCTACCTTTCGTCCGACGAAGGAATGACTCGGCGTGAGTTTCTGGTCGCAGGCGTGGCGGGTACCGCAGCGGCGTCAGGAATCGGCCAGCTGGTGCTTCCGTCGAGAGCCAATGCCACGTCTCGTCCGAGTGAACAACCTTCTGTCGCGATTATCGGTGCGGGTATCAGCGGTATGTCCGCGGCGATGACGTTGCGCGATGCGGGGTTTACCCGGGTCACGGTGTATGAAGCGAACACCCGAATCGGCGGACGCACCTTCACCCGTTCAGGCGATGGTTTCTTCGAGGCCGGGCAGTGGGCCGAGTGGGGTGGAGAGCTAATCGACTCAAACCACAAAACCGTCTTTGCGCTCTGCCGGCGTTACGGGGTTGGAACTATTGATCTCGGCGGACATGGCGTGCTCAGCAACGGTGCACAAGACACGTTGTATTTTGGGGGTGGCTATTACGCGTGGGCGGATGCGGTGCGCGATTGGAAACAGGCTGGCTTGGAGCAATTGATCCAAAAGCAAATGGGGATTCTCCCGGCTTATCCCTGGCCGTACAACGCCGTTTGGTCTCCTCAAGCGTTGGCGCTGTCGCGAATGAGTGTTGGCACGTGGATTGATACCTTTGTTCCGGGTGGACGTGCTTCGCGGCTGGGTGGGTTCATCGATGCGGCGTATGCCATTGAGTTTGGTGAGAACGTGGAGCGACAGTCGGTACTGCTTCTGCTCGGTCTCCACGGATTCTCCAACGGTGGTGGAACCGGCGCGTGGTGGGTTTACGGCAAGTCTGATGAACGCTTCAAGCTTGTTGGAGGAAACCAACAATTGGCGCTCGCCCAAGCTGGAGAGTTAGGGGCCAGCAATATTGCGTTCGGCCACGAACTGCTATGTGCACGGAGGACTTCGAACGGCCGTGCCGCAATGGAGTTTCGGGTTGGTTCTTCCACGCAATCCGTTGTGGCCGATCGGGTGATTTTGGCGGTTCCACTTGGTGTGATGAAGCGGATCAACAATGCTGGTGGTTTTGCCGATGCAGGGTTCGATGGACGGACCGCTGGCAGCATTGATGCGCTCGGCTTTGGTGCAGACAACAAGTTGCAACTTCAAATCGCCGATCGATTTTGGACACAGGGTGGTGTGTGGGGAAATGGAAATGGTGAGTCATACTCCGATCGTGGGTATCAGGAGTCTTGGCCAGTTACAACGGGTCAACCGGGGACAACGGGTATTCTCAACAACTTCACCGGTGGCGACGTTTCGCGGCTTCTCAATCCGAGTGCTCCCTTTTCCGACACGTCACAGCCGGGAGCTGCCGGTGCCTACGTAACGTCGGCAGCGCAAACGTTCCTACGTCAAATTGAACCGGTCTACCCGGGAATGACGGCTAAGTGGACAGGCAAAGCCCAGCTGTCGGTTTGGCACGTCAATCCTTATTCGCTTGGGTCCTATTCGTATTATCCGCCTGGTTATTGCGAACAATTTTGCACCGCCGAGCGCTTGGCTTCACGTCCGTTCCATTTCGCAGGCGAACACGTTTCACAAGAAGCGCAGGGTTACATCGAAGGTGGCGCGATCGAAGGAGTTCGCGCTGGCCTCGAGATTGTGGCCGACTATCGGTAACACCGTGTGATTTGCCTCGGGCCTGATTTGCTTTGGGACTGATTTGTCTTGGGACTGATTTGTCTTGGGCCGATGGCTATCGACGAGCGAAACGGGGGGACAGGATGACGGTGGCGGTGATGCCAGCAACGACTCCCCAAAACGGCGCACCAATTTTTGCCACGGTTACCCCAGAAAGCGTGATGAGGAAGGTAATCATCGCGGCTTCGCGTCGGCCTTCGTCGCGAGTCGCATTGGCGAGGTTGGCGCCGATAGTTGGCAACAGTGCAAGGGCAGCGATGATGTGCACGAGTTCTTGTGGAAAGGCTTTGAGGGCGCCCGTGATGGAAGTTCCAAATATGCCTGCGAGTAGGTAGAACCCTCCGTTGCTGATAGCCGCTGTGTACCGGCGATTGGGGTCTTCGTGGGAGGCCGGTTCCATGCAGATCGCTGCCGTGATAGCGGAAAGGTTCAATGCATAGGCTCCAAACGGCGCGAGGATCATCGTGCCGACACCTGTAGAGCCGATCGCTTTCGAGATGGGAATGTCGTACTTGGCGTTGCGAATAGCTGCGACTCCGGGAAGGTTCTGTCCGGCCATCGTCACAATAAACAACGGGATGGCAATGCTGACGAGGGCCGACAGGGTGAAACTTGGTGCGGTGTAAATTGGTTTGGCGATTGACCATCGAAGTTCATCGGTCTTGAACGTGTTGGAGACCACTGCCGTAACAACACCAACGACCAGGACGGCCATAACCGCGTACCGCGGAGCAAGCCACCGCATAAGAACGTAGGTCAACGTAGTGATGACCACAAGCCACGGTGCGGTTTTGGCATCGGAAAATCCGTTGAGCGCAAACCGGGTGAGCGCCCCGGCTAACAGTGCACTGGCTAATGCAACGGGTATTCGATCCATAAGTTTTTCGAAGATGCCACTGAAGCCCACGATGGTAATTACAAGCGCGCAGAGTATAAATGCACCGACCCCTTGAGCCATAGTGAACTCGCCGGGTTTCATAGTGGCGAGGATCGCAGCCCCCGGGGTTGAGTAAGCAATCATCACGGGCATACGTAACCAGAGCGATCCCGCGATGCTCATTACGCCCATACCGATGCAGATGGCCCACACCCACGAGGTCAGTTCCGCGTCGTTGGCTCCGAGTGCTCGTGCCGCGGTGAACACAATGGCGATTGAACTGGTCAGCCCTACTAGCGAGGCCACGAAGCCAGCAGTTATGGTCGATGGGGAGAAGTCTCGAAGCACTCG
>JAYTWN010000198.1:0-2851 GCA_043743435.1 Acidimicrobiia bacterium | reverse complement strand
CAACAGCATGGCCCAGCGTTTCCCGTCCGGTTGATGCTGGTGGTTTAGGGTTCGGATTCAAATGGAACATGGGTTGGATGCACGACACGCTCCAATACTTCGGCAAAGAGCCAATCCATCGTCAATATCATCATCACGATCTCACCTTTGGTTTGCTCTACGCCTTCACCGAAAACTTTGTGCTTCCCTTGAGCCATGACGAAGTCGTCCACGGAAAGGGTTCGCTGATTGGGCGCATGCCTGGTGACGACTGGCAGAAACGAGCCAACCTCCGAGCGCTGTACGGATGGATGTGGGCACACCCGGGCAAGCAGTTGTTGTTTATGGGAGGCGAGCTAGGACAGTGGAGCGAATGGAACGCAGATACGGCACTTGATTGGTGGCTGCTCAACGATCCCGCCCACGCCGGCATTCAGCGCCTCGTTGGTGACCTAAATCGTATGCAGGCAGAGCTTCCCGCGCTATTCTCCAGCGACTTTGAACCTGAAGGCTTTGGCTGGTTGACCGGCGACGCAGAATCCAACGTGGTGGCCTTTGTTCGTTGGCCAACGGGGGAGGGGGCCAACACTGCGAAACCCGTTGTGTGTATCGCCAATTTGGCTCCGGTCATTCGTGAGGGCTACGCGATCACGCTCCCTCGCGGAGGAGGCTGGCGCGAAGCCATCAACTCCGACGCCACCATCTACGGAGGAAGCGGGGTGGGGAACGCCGGTTGGGTGCACGCCGATGAGCTGGGTCGGGCTACGGTAACGCTTCCTCCCCTCAGCATCGTTTGGCTCGTCGCCCCGTAGATTCCTGGGCGTCACGGCTATCCCCGAAGGACCAACCCCATGAAAACTGTGTATTCCGACGACCATCGACTCCAAGATGGGACGTCAGAACTAAACGACGGAAAACTCGTCCCCTGTTTCGAAATGCCCCGTCGGGCTGACTTGGTGTTGGCACGGGTTCGTGAAGTGGGGATTGGTGAGGTTGTAAAGCCGACAGACCACGGCCTCGAGCCGATACTTCGTGTGCATACTGAACCGTTTGTGCACTTCCTTCGCGATGCATGGGAGGAATGGGTTGTTGCGCACGGTGAATACGATGCCCTTCCGCTGACCTGGCCCACCCGAACGCTGCGACAGGACCGGGTTCCTGAAGTCATCGACGGGAAGCTCTCGTACTACTCACTTGATGCGGGCACACCAATTACTCCGGGCACCTGGAAGGCCATCAACGCTGCAGCCAACGTGGCACTCACCGGAGCCGACCTGCTGCGTAGCGGCGAGAAGGTGGTGTTCTCACTCTGTCGACCACCAGGACACCACGCCGGCACCGACGTGTACGGGGGCTACTGCTTCTTTAACAACGCAGCCATTGCCGCCCAGTATCTGCGAGACGCAGGACTGGTCAAGGTCGGGATTCTCGACGTTGATTACCATCATGGCAACGGCACCCAAGCCATCTTCTATACCCGAGCCGACGTCCCGTTTGTATCGCTCCACGGTGATCCCCGTCAGGAATATCCGTACTTTCTTGGTTATGCCGATGAACTTGGCGAGGGTGCTGGGTTAGGCGCCAATCGAAACTTTCCGCTGCCTTGGGGAACGGCATGGGATACCTACGAACCAGCATTGTTGGCTGGGATCGAGGAGCTGCGTTCGCAAGGTGTCGAGGCGCTTGTGGTTTCCTTGGGGCTCGATACCTTCGAGCGTGATCCGATTAGTCAATTCAAACTTCGCCATGAGGACTACCTTGCCATGGGAGCTGCGATCGCTCGGCTTGGTGTCCCTACCTTGTTCGTGTTTGAAGGTGGCTACGCCGTCGAGGCGCTGGGCATCAATGCCGTCAACGTGCTGACAGGTTTCGAATCGGCCTAAACCTGGTATCCACGGCACGACAGTTCTGGTTTTCACGGCTTCTGGTCCCCGGGTTTGGTTTTGACGCTGAGCAGAGCGAAAACCGCGACCCTTGTGTGCTTTGTGTGCTTTGTGTGCTTTGGGGGCTTTGGTGCACCGCTCCAGTTGATGAGCGCCCCCATACTGAGCAGAATAACTCTTCGGTTTGTATTGTCCGTCCTCGGCTGGTCAGGTTCGGCGGTGTCTACGTTGAGCGATGGTTGTTTCTCGGTTCTTCGTGTGCTTCGTGTGCTTTGGGGGCTTTGGTGCACCGCTCCAGTTGATGAGCGCCCCCATACTCGACCAGTGAAGGGCCGTGGTTTTGCCGTCTGGATTTCGGGTGGCCAGTCGCAAATCGAGCGGGTCGTGGGTCGGGTCGCGTCGCGTCGCGTCGAGAGAATTGTCATAGCGGTGCCGTAGTGTCTCTTGCGAGCTTCCCCCTCCAATTTTTCAGGAGGATTGCAATGTCCAACCTCAGTACCTTGTCAGCAAATCGCACAACGGGTTTTCCGTCTAATCGGCTAGCGAATGGCCCGCAATCAGTCAGTAGGAGTTCCATAACCGATCGTGTACTTCGTGAACTTTCAAAGAATCAGCTTGGCGTTTTTACTGTCGCCCAAGCCCGCAAGATGGGTGTTGGGCACCGATCGATTCAACGCCGCGAGCACAATGGTCAGATTGTGCGGTGCCATAGCGGGGTCTATCGATGGTCTGTAGTCGACGGTGGATTTGAACAGCGATGCGTCGCTGCTGCTTTGGCGTGGCCGGGATCCGCAATCGCCGGGAGAGCGGCTGCAACAATCCACAATTTACCGATCGATCGCAAGGCTCAGATGCCAGAGTTGATCGTCACTCATGGTTCGCGATTGAGAGCAAAGGAAGTATTGGTACGACAAACTCGAAACATGCCCTCCACTCACTCGTGGAATGGTGTTCGGATCTTGTCGGTCAGCTCGACGCTGTTTGCCTTG
>JAYTWN010000197.1:0-4523 GCA_043743435.1 Acidimicrobiia bacterium | reverse complement strand
CGCCCAGGTCAAGACTTTGCTCGACTAAGTCTTCGGCATCACGACGGCGGCCGTGGTGACACAACATACGTATCTCGAACGAGACAGCCATTAACCACGCGGTGATCGAACCGCGTCGGGCCAGCACTTCACGGCGAATCTGAAACGCCGCAAAGGCGGCTGGGTCATCGACCCACGTCAACAGAAACGGCCGCCACGTAAACGGAGGACATTGGATCGTGAGCGAATTTTCCAATGATTCATGCGATGCCGCTTCATCGAGACGGTTTCGATCAAAGCCGCGGCCAGCAAGAAAGTCGATTGCTACGGACACTGACAATGCTTCAGCCAACCGTTGACCGAGCTCACGCCGAGAGGCTTCGACTCCAGCGGTGGCGAACTCAGCAGCCTCCGCATAGTTCCCTGTGTTAGCGACCAGTATCGCCAACTGGGTAGAGGCTTCGGCGCGTTCGTCGTCGGTCAAATCGGTTCGCGCTAGCAACCGCAGGTAGGGAGCAACACCGAGGTGTAGCGAATCGCTCCATGACCGCAACATGGCAAGGTCCAGCTCGATTCGATTGCGTCGAGGGTCATCGCCTAAACGTTGGCCAACCGCACCCAACCGATCGGCCGCGGCCTTTGGATCATCGCCTCGAAACTCGAGATTGGCAACAAATCGCTGCACATCCACGACGAGATCAGGAATTGGTTCATCGGCGGGCAGGTCGTCGAGATCGCGACCGGCAATAGCTCGATACGACAGCTGCAAGGCCAGCACCACCGAACCGTTTCGGGCCGCCTCGAACGCTCCACCAAACAAGGTAAGGCATTCCATGTCGGAAAACCGAACTGAAGCAAGGCTTAAGTGTCGGGCATGCTCCAACTTGTCCCTTGGCGCTCCTAAAGCGGCGCCTGCCGCCAACCCAGCTGCCAAACGCGCATGCACAGAACGGCGACGTTCGGCGTTGAGATGCCCGGCCAACGCATCACCCAACAACGGATGGCTGCAGTGCAGCCGATCTGTTTGCAGATGCAACAACCCTGCATCAATGGAACGTGAAATCGCTGCGGCAATGGTGTCTGCGCACAGTTCGTTTGCTTCTGCACTTGCCATGCAATGCACGAGTCGCTCCGTGGTGGCGTTACGCAGCTGCGATGCCGCGTAGAGTACCTCGATATCAGTTGTCTCCATGATGGACACAACTCGACTGAAGGGGTTGAGATCGGGGTCGCCGCTGATGGGTGTTAGCGCGTTGGATAACCCGAGTCGGGCCATACGGCCGAGTTCACGTGCACGCAAGGGACTTCCTTCGGCAGTTTCGGCCATGTTTTTTGCCAAGGCTGGCGTCAAGTTTGGTGCCTCCGCCAACAAGATCGACGTGAGGTCCAAAACCGATAGTTTGCCCAGTTCTATACGGAGAACATCGTGTTCACGGACAAACAGATGTTCCAGCATCGACGGGGTGTCGGTCCGGAATGCGGCAATCATGGCCTGGTTACGTGCAACTCGTTTGCACACATATGACAGGACCTCTGCTGAGGCTCGGTCGATCCATTGCGCGTCATCAAGGATGAGGACCAACGGACCGTTGTTCTGAAGAGCCTTCAGCAGTGCTCCGAGGGCGTCGCGAACAGGGCCATGATCCTGCCCCGCATCAAAGGTCTGGAGCACACGGAGATGCGTTTCGCTCAGTTCGAGAGCATCGAGATTGATCCGCGCCACTAGTTCTGAGAGGGTCGAAAAGGATATGAGCGATTCGAACTCCAACGGCCGGACTACGACCACGGTTCGAATCGCCGCTTCCCTTGTTTCGTTTTGTAGTGCGTCAATGAGCGTCGACTTTCCACTTCCCGCAGGCCCGGACAACATCAACCATCGCTGCTCGTCTACGCAGCGCTCGAGCAACTCCCGTTCGGTTTCCCGTCCAATAATGCGCCCGCCCGCTGGTCTGCCTAAAAGCACAGATGGATCGTACGCCGATGTGACGTACTTGTGCGTCCCGGATGGGTTCGCCAAGCATTTGGTCCGACGTAATCAGTGTGCGGGGTTAGCCGAAAATCTGGCAGAAGTTTTTGTCCGGTTTCGGGACCGGCGTGACTCACCCATGGCAACACCCAACGCACCACCTTGGTGCGCGGGACACAGAAGTGAGTGTTATTCGTGAAGATACATCTCAAACGCTCAACTGACATTTCAGGGATTTCCCGGATGCGGTTCGGGTCACCAAACCAGGACAATATTCAGATGCGACTACGACGGCCATTATTTTTACGAGTTGCCCTCGCGGCTGCGCTCATGCTCGGCGGGGCTGCGACGGTAGCCCCGCCGGCTGATGCCGCCAAGAAGAAGCCACCGGTGAGTGCGATTGCCCCGAATGATTTCGTGTTGAGCACCCCTGTCCCGGCGGCGTTGGGAAAGGGTAAGACCAAGTTGGTGATCGTCGCCGTCAAGAGGGGCAAGGGCTTCAAAGCCCCGCTAACACTCAGGGTCGACAATCCGTTGGCAGGCGTGGTTGCCGAGGTCACGAATGCCACCACGAAAAGCATCACCGTACGGCTTCGAGCCGACACCACTGCAGCTGCACAGACTGGTCAGGTGACGGTCTTCGCTGAAGGAGGCGGTGTCAGCAAATCAACCGGAATCACCGTCAACGTTGCTGGCGGCGGCGCTCCGGCGGCCGCTCCGGCACCCGCTCCCGCTCCGACCACTGTCCCTGCTCCGACCACTGCCCCTGCTCCGACCACCGCTCCCGCTCCCGCTCCGACGGCTACGCCCGCTCCGGCACCGACGCCGGCGCCCTCTCCAACGGCGCTCGTTGCGATACCCGCCAATCCCGTTCTCACTGCGCTCGTACTGAGACCTTTCACGCTTCGAATGGACACGTTTCCGCACTTCGTTCTCGCTGGCAACACAACCAAGCTCAGGGTGCAGGTTCAAGGAGTAAACGGTAATAAGGCTCCAGAGGCAAAGCTCACCGTTTCGGGATTGCCGCCGGGATGGACTGCCACTCCAACAGAACTCGTCACCAGCACTGAAGGCGAGTTCATCGTCAAGATTCCGAGTGGTACTCCTCCCACGCCGTTCGTCGTCACGGTCTCGGGGGTCGCTGGAGGATCAACGGCCAAGGTGGACAGCGAACCCATCCAAGTAACAATCGGCCCGCGGATTGTTGCCGAATCGGTGAGCAAAGTCACCGTTCCACAAGGGGGTGCAGGCGCAATTACCGTATTCACAAACACCGTTGGAGGCATCAATGACACACAGATTTCCTCGGCATCGCCGACACCCGGAGTCTCCCTCACGGTCGCTCCCCGGCGCACCGACGGCAACAGCAAGATCTCCATTACTGTGGCCCAGAACGTACCCCCGAACGTCTATGACATCGTGGTTGTCGCAACCGATCCGGCAACCGGAAGCAAATCCAGCGTCACCTTAAACCTCATCGTTACCAGCAATGGAGCGACCGAAGGTTTTATCATCGACAGTGCGTTCGTTGATGCTCCCGGTGTCAAGAACGTGCCCTTTATCGTTCCTGGATTTGCCACCCCCTTTGTGGTGACTCTGGCCAGCGACCAGGCAGGCAAACCTGCGCCCAAGGTAACCTTTCGGTTCAAAGTCGATAATCGGTTCACGGTAACGCCTGAATCACTCACCATCGGTGGCGAAGTCAACAACGCCGGAACGTTCTCGCTGACATTCAACGGCGCAGCCAATGGCGTCGTGCCGCTTGATCTCGTGGCGACACAGGGGGCGCTAACGAAGTCGATGACGCGACAAATCAACGTTACCTCAAAGCCAATACTGGACCTTCGGTGTGCGACAACACAGTTAGAACAAAACTATTCATCACCTCGTCCATCGGCGTTCACTTCTCGAATCAAGCTCGCCAAAGTTCTAGGTATGGGGCCGATTTCTTCGGCATCCGTTGGGGGCGGGGGAACATCTCCGACCCTTATCTGGTCCATAAAATCGTCGACCGCCGATTCGGTAGATCTGACGATTGGTTTGTACCCGGCCCAGCCCATAGGCAACACCGAACTGTTTGACCTCGTTGTCACCGCCACTGGAGCACCGCAACCTGTCGTCTTTCGTCATCCGATCAGTGTGGTTCCCCCGAACGATATTGATGAAGCAACCACGCCCGGCTGCTAGCCGTCTGCGCTCACGGACTAGAACATCAAAATCATGAAGACAAACTTCAAAATCGCCAACCGACGGACAATGTTGTTGGCTGCAGCCCTGATAATGGTCACCGGCAGCGCACTCACGCCGCCCGCCGATGCCGCCAAGAAGAAGGCGGTGAGCGCAGTTGCACCCAACGACTTCGTCTTGAGTACCCCGGCGCCGGTTGCGTTGGGTAAAGGCAAGACTAAATTGGTCGTCATTGCGGTCAAGCGAGGGAAGGCTTTCAAGGCTCCGCTGACGCTTCGGGTCGAGAACCCTCTCGCTGGCGTGGTCGCCGAAGTGACGAAGGCCACCACGAAAAGCATCACGGTGGAGCTTGGAGCCGATGCAACTGCAGCTCCCCAAACCGGAGTTGTGC
>JAYTWN010000196.1:0-2401 GCA_043743435.1 Acidimicrobiia bacterium | reverse complement strand
CCCACGTCGAACCCCACGTCGAACCCCACGTCGAACCCCATGTCTATGCCACCAACTCCGATATGGATCCTATCGACGTCGATCTAGTCGACGCAACGGATTCGGAAAAGCCGTCGGCTCCGGTCCGCAAGGTTGATCCGATGCAGGGCATGAAATTGGAGGCCATCCTTCACGAGCTCGTTGCCTATTTTGGTTGGGAAGAGATGGGCTACCGGATCAACATTCGCTGCTTCAACGAAGATCCCAGCATTGGCTCCAGCCTCAAGTTCCTCCGCAAAACCCCCTGGGCCCGCACCAAGGTCGACACCCTCTTTCTTACTATGCGCGCAGAACAGTCCCAACAATCAGAACAACCTGTGCGAACCGAGCCAAGCTCCGCCAATAACTGATGACGTAGGTAGCTAGGTGGCTGGTGTCTTTCTCCAAAGGTCGAAAAGTAGGCTCGTTGTTCCTTCAGCTCCGATGATCAGGCGACGAATTTGACAGCTCTCCACCGACCCCACCAGAAAAGGGCTATGCGTTGACACAACGAACTGCAACTTGGGGAGTGTGCGACGTAAATCCGGTAGTACGCGCGCTTACCAATCAGGATGCAGATGCATGTCGAGTTCGTCGACCAGAACAACGCCTTGGGATTCGGCTGGAGCACTGGAACCAAAGTGTGCGTTTAAAAGACCACATCTCCAGGCTCCCTAGACCAAGATGCAGGGGCGTTATCAAGAATCCCGGCTACAGAAACGACGACCGGAAAACTGGGTTCACGGTACCTCTCCCCCACGTCGACAATTCGTGCGTCTTCGGCTGCGAGTCTCGGCTCCGTGTTTGCTGGCGCTTTGCGATTCCTGAACTAACGATAGATCCCAACGCAATCGACAACGCATCAAGGGTCGCAGTTTTACCACCGCCATTATTCGCTACCAAAAGCGTTAGGCCCGGGTCTAAGTCGACGGTGGCATCGGCGAATCCCCGAAAATTTCGTAGGGTTAGTCGATCGACACGAAGCACAAAACGAACGTACTACCGAGGCGATGACCGAAGAAGTCCCATTCAACAACGATCCAAGCAAGGATCACCCGGCTTTGGCGATAGAGCTCTCGAACGGCTTTGAAACCTTGATCAAGCTTTCGGTGGTCACGGTCCCCATATCAAGCTCAGAAACGCCTTGCGACTCGAAAACTTCCGCACTCACCGGTTTCGCGTACAACACGATCCGGGCTTGGCGACGACGGGCCGCAGCACCTCGTCCAACAGCTTCCACAGTTGCTGACCAGGATTGAATATGGCCGTGGCCGTCGCCAAGACCCGTGAAAGAAGAACCGGTTACTTGCAAACCCACATCAACCGCCTCGGGCCAGACCCCCAGAGCAATCAACACCGATCCACGTTCACGGGCCCGGGCGGTAAGGCGGCGCGCATCTGAAGACCGAGTGATCACCCCCGGCCCTACCACCACCACATCAACCGCATCCACGAGCGATGCCACCACCACCGCAGCCTGATCAAACGGCGGTGCAACCACGGCAACCGTGCGTTCCAATACCACCCCGTGTTCCGCTGCGGCCGCAAACCCCAACGTGGGCACCCCAACGAAGGCCACCCACGACCCTTCCGACGTGGCGGCACCAACCGTGGCTAAAAGCAGCGATGGGCAGTCAACCGTCAGCGTCGACCCCCGCTTGAGCCCTCCCCACGGCAACAAGGCCTGGAGGTCTTCACGAATCGCCAACACGGCCTCACCAGCACCAACGAGTGGCTGCACCTTGGCCCGCAACGCCGCCAGCACCGCCAACCGATCCTGCGGCACCACCTCGCCAACCCCGTCGGCACCCTCAAAACCCTCAAAACCCTCAAAACCCTCAGAATCCGAAGAAGCCCCAACCTCCACACCAACGGGACCAGACCGGCGAAGAAGTTGCTGAACGGTACCCATCCCACCATTCTACCCAAACAAACGTTCGCCTGGCCACCGACCTTCTGGCATCGTAAGTCCGGACTCGGGACAAATCTTGAAGAGTCCCCAATCTGCACTTGCCTGTTGGAAAGAACGTTCTGGCGGGACTCGAAGCGGAGCGGAGATGGGGCTCGCCAGCATTGAAGAGTCTGGTCAATTGACCCGTTAACGACCGGCTTAACGACCGCACTCCAACCAACCCAACCCACCTGCGCTCCCAACAGAGGCCCCCGCCCTGTGTGTCAGCCCGCGATCTGACCGGCGGAATCGAGCACGTGGTACTGGCTGGCGTAGAAGGCCGAACCCGGCATGGGAACGAGGGTGCGGTTGCCGGGGAGGTAGGAGAAAAAGTGAGGGTTGGCAGTAACCGGGCAGGCATGGGCGACGAGGGAGCGACGTGTCAGCGTGGCATCCAAAATGGGCGAACCACCGTGCACAAGGTCGGCTGAC
>JAYTWN010000195.1:0-3578 GCA_043743435.1 Acidimicrobiia bacterium | reverse complement strand
GTCACTCACTGCGATTGCGGGTCCGCCCGAGTAATTCTGTTCAGCCTGTATTGCTGGCAGCCGTGTTGACAGAACCGTCCGTGCGCCCGATGACCTGTGACGACATCGAACTCCTTATTGCGTGGCGAGCCGACCGTGGGGTCAACGAATGGTACGGAGGGTTGGAGGAAGCAACACCCGAGGCGATTCGCGCCGACTGGGACGACGAGGCTTGGTGCGAGCGCGGCATCATCGAGGTCGACGACCGCCCGGTTGGTTTCGTTCAGTGGTACGAAGCCGATGTGGAATCAATTGCTCTCTACCGTTTACCGATTAGCCCAACCTACTGGGGGATCGACATTTTCCTCGGTGAACCGTCGTTGTTCGGACAAGGCATCGGCACATCGGTAGTTCGTATGCTCTCCAATCAACTCCTCGACGACCACATTGCCGACGTGGTGGTGATCAACCCCCACCAGCGAAACTCGCGAGCAATCCGAAGCTACGAAAAAGCCGGATTCGCCTACTCCCACGACCTCCCCGCCCACGAAACCCAGGACGGAATCACCTATGACGGCGTCCTCATGACCAAAAGAGTTCCCAGCTAGCGGATCCCGAATTCGAAGTAGCTCTCTGCGACTGATGTTCTCGAACGTCCAAAACGCTAATAAGTTGCGACAACTAGGAAAACCCTCACGAGGATATACGTACACTTTTGTACGCTCATCCGGTACACTTAGGGCGTGCCTATTCCCGAGTTCGTAGAACCCAGTGGATACCTGCCCCCCGGTCGGCATCTCGCAACCTGGAACGAAATAGTTGACCGTTTCAGCACCAATCCACATCGGACCGCCCTTTCCAGGATGCTCTTCGAGGCTCTTCGAATGCTTTCCAAAGCCGGGTGTCGACAAGTGTGGATCAATGGCAGCTATGTGACCGACAAAGAGCGACCAGGAGACGTCGACGTTTTGTACGATGCGTGGGCTTTGCGGCCGAACGAACTCGCCCAACTCTTTCGCTCGGAAACAGCAGCCACCCGGGCAGATCGCAACAAGATTTACGGCGGAGATTACTTTCCCGTATACGACGATGAACTCGACGGGGCCCTAATCAGCCACTTCGAGACCGACCGTTCCGACATTCCCAAAGGCATTGTTCAGCTTTCCCTATCGACACTTACAAAGGATGGCCATGATTCATAACGAACACGAACGTCGCGTCACGACGCGGAAACACGCGGAACTCGCTGCGGCTCTCAATGCGCGCACCCAAGCAAAGATGCCTAAGGGGCGAAACCCTGAAATGCATCAGCTGGTCACCGATGGCATCCGAACTCAGCTCGATACCCTGCAGGATGAACTCGACGCGTATGCCGCACTCCATACCGGCGATACCCACGTGGAACTCCCCGACCTGGACGATCTGGGCGAGCAACTCATCCGCGCCCGTATCGCCGCTGGGCTTTCGCAGCAACAACTTGCCGATCTGGTGGGACTCGCCGAGGGCGTAATTCGGCGCTACGAGCGAGACCGTTACTTGAGTAGCTCACTACAAAAGCTCCAAGCTATTGAGACGGCCCTTCGATCATTCGAGCGACCAGAGCGTTCGGCGATGGTTCGGACTTGAAACGGTCGATAGCCGAACCTTCGAACCTTCGAGTGGCTAATCCGCCCTGCCTTCAGTGGCCAATTTATCCGAACACTTTGGATCGCATGCCAGTTCTCGACGATTCAATCACTAAGGCCGAGAGGCTTGATCTTCGTCCATCTTTCCGAAATGATTTTTGCTGCAGACCTCACGGATTCTGCCCACAACGTCGGAAACCGAAGACTCCGTTTGGCGTGCCGTACAGCCGACCTTCCTGAATCGCTTCTCGAGACGCTCAAAGCGACGTTCAAGCCCGTGGAAAAGGGAGCCGATTCCGTAGAGGTACTTGAGCTGCTCCCGCTGACTCAAAAAGACATTATCGAAGTCGCTCCAACCATTCTCGACCCGCAAGCATTCCTCGGCGAAGTTCATCGCTCGGGTGTCGGTGCCCTCGCTGCCCGCCCACTAACTCTTCTTATGCTTGCCGATCAGTTTGTGAAGAATGGGTCGCTTCCGTCTGAGGCGGTCGACTTGTATCGGGCCGGAGTAATCGCGCTTTGCCGGGAGTCTGAACTACGCCTCGATGCTGGTGCCAAGGTTGAGTTCAGTCCAGATCAAAAGGTCGCAATTGCAAGCAGAATCGCCGCCTGCGCAGTATTTGGCGGAATGGGAGAAATCTGCGCCAGATCAAGTCCCAACCTGTCTGGGCCACTAACAGCCCGGTCCCAGTTCCCCAATTCGTCGAAATCAAGAGCTAACTAACTACAAACCGGCCAAGGAGCGGAGGCGTTCGGATACGGCTTTGCCGTCGTAGAGTTCGTTGCAGACTACGAGGATGGTGTCGTCTCCGGCTACGGTCCCGATGATTTCGTCGAGGCTGGCTCGGTCGAGGGCACTGGCGACGACGTGGGCGGAACCTGGTGGGGTGCGAAGCACGATGAGGTTGTGCGAGCTGGCTACGTCGACTACCCAATCGCCGAACACACGACGTAGGTGGTCCTCGGGGGCTACTTGGTCGCTGGGTAGTTCGGGGATCGCGTAGACGAGTTCGCCGCCTGGGACTCGAACCTTTACGGCACCCATGTCTTCGAGGTCGCGGCTTACGGTGGCTTGCGTCGCGACTACCCCGTCTACGGCGAGAAGTTCAACGAGTTGCAGTTGGCTCGATACGCCGTGTTGTTCGAGGATGCGGGCGATGCGGTGCTGGCGTTGTGGTTTCGATAGACGAAGTCCTGAACCTTCGACCGCTTCTGGGAGTTCACGCAGAACTTTGCTTGAGGGGTCGGGCGCACGCTGGGGCACGACGAGACCTTGACGGCCTTTCGTTACTTTTCCGGGCTTGGCAGTTTCGGTTCCAGCGTTCACAGGCACTCCCCCAGTTTCGTTGGGCACGTTGGCTTTTTTGAGGTCAGTAATCAACGATGCCATTAGTGCATTCCATTCTGGGCAATCCATGACAACAGTCCACGGAACGTGTGCATACGATTATGCGCTTGGGGCCAAATGCGGCTTTGCGGCCCGTCGAGCACTTCATTCGTTACCTCTTCGCCACGGTGCGCTGGCAGACAGTGGAGAAACACAGCGTGAGCGGCGGCGAGGTTCATCATGGATTGATCCACGGTGCAACCCTCCATCGCGGAGTGGCGAATGTGCTTTTGGTCTTCTTGGCCCATGGAATACCAGGCATCGGTGGTCACGACGTCGGCCCCCGCTACCGCTTCTTGAGGTCTGATATGCACACTTAGCGTTGCACCATCCTGAGCAAGCGCGGCGAAGCGGTCACGATCTGCTTCGGTCGGCGCGTAATCCGGAGGACCACCGAACCGGAACGACATGCCCAGTATCGCGCCACCCAAAGCCAACGAGCGGGCGACGTTGGAAAAGTCACCGACCCAGCCAATCATCCGTCCGCTTAGGGTTCCTAGCGACTGGCGGATGGTGAGCAGATCGGCGAGGGCTTGCACGGGATGTCCGGCATCGGACAATAGGTTCACCACTGGGTGCGTTGAAAC
>JAYTWN010000194.1:0-2867 GCA_043743435.1 Acidimicrobiia bacterium | reverse complement strand
GCCGATGCTCACAAGCCGGTCTATTTCTGGAACGTTTCCCGAGCCCAGATCGTCGAGACTCAATCGGGGTACCCCAACAATGACCACTCGCGAAGCCTTCGTAGCACCAACAGCGCTGGTTGGTTCCCATCGCCCGCTCGTGACAATGGCCAAAGCCGTGAACAAGACCGCACTCACGATCATCAATGCCATTCGTTCCCTTGGCGTGGTTTTGCGCTCCCAAAGTGCCCGAACGATGTCGATTCCCTGCCTACCGCGATGCACGAAACCCGCCAAAGTGCGCCCGCTATGACGGTGATCAAAATCCGCTACCACTTCAAGTACCGTGTGCCGGGCTTGGGCTACGTCGATAGTGAGGCCCGTCTCCAAACCGAATCGATCCGCCAGGTGCACACTGCGTAACACGTCGGCTCGAATAGCTCGCTGCCCAGAAAGTGGTGCCGTAGCCACGAATCCACTTGAGCTAGCAATGCCCCAAGCCGCAAGCCGACGAATCATGCCGAACCCTGCGCGCTTACCAACGGCTTGCGTCGGCACGGCAATGGTCATCACGGCACGTTGGTTCAGTACCGGCTCAAGTAACGCCCCAGCTATGGTCGCCGTAGCGGCAAGATCAGCATCGATCAACACGAAAACTTCAGCGTCGGGTGATGAGGCAATTCCTGCGGTAACCGCTCCACCTTTGCCGATATTGCGGTCCAAACGGACGAGGACCACCTCAGCCGACAGAGAAGAGCCAATCCCTTCAACTCCAACACCAACTCCAACACCAACTGTGCTCAACCCGGCTACGTCACCAACGCTGGCCGCAATGTTTGGGTGGTGGCGGATAGCGTCGGCAGTTCCGTCTGTAGAGCCATCATCGACCACCACGATGCGATGAATCTGGGGGACGCTCAACAACGCCTCTAGCGTGGCCCAAACGGAATGAGCCCCATTTTTGACGGGAACGATCGCAACGACGAACGACGAATCGCTCTCCCCCAAACTCATCGGGCAATCCGTCTGCGGGCACCGCGCAGCACACCGAAATGCTCGGCATCAGCCGATGGGCGGTCCACCAATGCGAACACCAAAGCACTGGCACCGCCTACGGACTCGACCCCATCAACGGTACTAACGGCGTCTCGCAATTCTCCCACTCGGATAGCCCCAGACACCGTGTCTGCTAACGAGTTGCCACTCAAGGCCACCGTGATTCTGTGTGCGTCGATAGCCCGAATCGCCAACACGAAGCGGACCCCAACCTGAGTTCCACCAACCGCGCCCCGAACATCTTTTTCCCCAGATGTTCGGGCTGAAGTAGTTGAAAAGACCGAAGCCGGGGCTGCTCCAGGTGAATTGCTCGATTTAGCGAGTGCCGTAGTTTCATCGGTCTCCGTTGCGTCAACAGCGCCAACGGAACGTTCCAGCAGCACCGTTTCCACCGACGAAGACAGCGTCACGGGTTTCGTTGCACCAACCGCGGTTACGAACCCAGAATCGATCAGCGAACCCAGTGCGGGGGCAAGGAGCGGGGCCGCGAAGGATTGGCCGATCCGTGCATCAAGCGAGTCTCGCAGACCAGCCAACCCTCCTTCGCCTGCCACCTCAGGCAGACCCAAAAGCATCCGCGCTCGGCGTTGTTCGCGAGCCGAACTCAGCATCACCGAACGATCAAGTCGATACGTTCCTGCCACCTCAGCGCCAGCGCCGCTAAGGGTTCGAGTTGTAGCTTGAATGGTCTCGACGTTCACATCCGCCAACGCCACCACCACAAACGCACGGCCTGCCAAACGATCAGCATTAGCTTTGGGTCCAAGTTGATCAACTAAGACTTTTTCGGCCTTCAGCTCTCTACGAAGCCCGTTGAGCGATCGATCTCGTTCCTGCAGTTTGGCATCGAAACTCGAAAGCCTGCGCTCGGTTTGGGTCAATACGCCCTGATCTACCACCGTTGCACCGATGGCAATACCGATGGCTAGGGCGAAAAACACGGCGACCAACGACACCATATGGAACCGCAAATTAATCATCGTCGCCACTCCCGGAACGAAATCCACAAACTGCGCCAGAACAACTGAAACGGCGGAAGAACCGCCAACACCATGAGCAATGCGGCCAGGGCTACGAGTATCAACAACGTGAGATCACGCTTGCGCACCGTTGGCCGGTAAAGCTTGTTCACACCTTTTGCATCAACCAAAATCGGGCCAACTTTGAGCCGAGTCAAAAACGTTGACGCCATTCCCGGCCGACCTTTGTCCATAAAATCCACCAGCGAAACGTGCGTGCCTACGGCCACGATCAGCTCCGCTCCCTCTTCATAGGCCAGGAGCATGGCAATGTCTTCGCTGGTTCCCGCCAAAGCAAAGGTAGAGAACTCCACGCCAACCTCCCGGAGCCGATCTGCTCCGGGAGCTTTTCCGTTGGGATAGGCGTGCACGATCAGCTGGGCTCCACAGCTCAATGTTCCAGTCGAGACGGAGTCAAAATCACCAATAATCACATCAGGCTTGTGACCTGCTGCGAGCACCGCATCAGCGCCGCCGTCCACGGCGAAAATCAACGGCGACACATCATCGATGTAGCCCTTGAGCGCCCGTAGATCTTCTTTAAATTGATCGCCACGCACCACGATCAACACGTGTCGACCTTTTACTCGAACCGTCAGTTCCGGCACTTCGGGTTTGTCGAGCAGCAAGAACTGTTCTGCGCGCATATATTCAAGGGTGTTCTCAGCAAACAGCGCTAGCTCGACCCCTATGCGCGCTTTCGATCCTTCGATAATTGCTTCAAACGAATTTCCATCTTGGCGTACCCCGGTACAAACAACAGATCCGTTCACCACAACGTCGTTGCCTCGTAATGACACGGTCGCCCCGTCG
>JAYTWN010000193.1:0-3698 GCA_043743435.1 Acidimicrobiia bacterium | reverse complement strand
GAGGTACGGCGGTGCCGGTGATGACGCGAACTGCTTCCATGATAATTCTCCTGCGTGCTTAGTTTCTGTTGCCGGTGGCTGGGTTGTCGGTGGCTGGGTTGTTGGTGGCTGATGCTTGTGGCTGGGTTGCCGGTGGCTGACCCGTTTGTAAGGCTGCGTTTGTAAGGGTGCGTTTGTATGGTGCGTTTGACGTTGGATTCAGTTAGGCGTAATCCAGGTGCACCCGATCACAGGTATGCATAGCGTGCTGGCCAGGGGTCGCGAGTAAGCACCCAAATCCACACGCTTTGATGCTGAGTTACTGCACTAGGCCAGGTCGGCGGGGGTGGCGAAGTGTCCGGCGACGGCGGTGGCTGCAGCGACTTCGGGGGACACGAGGTGCGTGCGTCCACCGCGACCTTGGCGGCCTTCGAAGTTGCGATTCGATGTGGATGCAGAGCGCTCGCCGACGGCCAACTTGTCGGGGTTCATTGCTAAGCACATAGAGCATCCTGGTTCACGCCATTCGAAGCCAGCGCTCTTGAAGACCACATCGAGGCCTTCGGCTTCCGCTTGATCCTTGACCCGGAATGAACCCGGTACGACCATGGCACGCATCCCTGCCTTCACCGTCCGCCCGGTAAGTACTCCGGCCGCAGCACGAAGGTCTTCGATTCGCGAGTTGGTGCATGAACCAATGAACACGGTGTCGACGGGAATTGAGCGAATTGTCTGCCCGGCCACGAGTCCCATGTATTCCAGGGCTCGGGTAGCGGCATCGCGAGCGACGGGATCGGTGAAGGATTCCGGCGTAGGTAGGAGAGCGGAGATGGGTAGCGTCTGGCCAGGATTGGTGCCCCAGGAAACGTGTGGCTCCAGGGTGGATGCATCTATGTCGACAACCTTGTCAAAGGTGGCATCGCTATCGGTAACGAGGGTCTTCCAATCGGCAACCGCGGCATCCCATGCGTCACCTGTTGGTGCGTGCTCACGGCCTTTGAGGTATGCGAACGTAGTTTCGTCGGGCGCAATGAGGCCTGCTTTGGCTCCACCCTCGATGCTCATGTTGCACACCGTCATGCGGCCTTCCATCGACATTTCGGCGAAGACGTTGCCGCGGTATTCGATCACGTGGCCCATGCCGCCGCCGGTGTCGATCTTGGCAATCACGGCAAGCACAACATCCTTCGGGGTAACGCCTGCAGGTAGCACACCATTCACATTGACGGCCATAGTCTTTGGTTTCGTTTGCGGCAGTGTCTGCGTGGCGAGAACGTGCTCAACCTCAGAGGTGCCGATGCCGAACGCGAGTGCACCGAATGCGCCGTGGGTGGAGGTGTGGGAGTCGCCGCACACGATGGTCATGCCAGGCATGGTGAGACCAAGCTCGGGCCCAATCACATGCACGATGCCTTGGTTGGCGTGGCCCATGGGGAACAGCGTGATGCCAAACTCGTCGCAGTTGCTAGCGAGCTTTTCCATCTGCGCACGGCTTACCTCATCGGTCACCAATTCGGTGTTTGTCATGTTGAGGCCGGGGATGGTCGTCGGCACGTTGTGGTCCATCGTGGCCACGGTCAGATCCGGACGGCGGACCTTGCGATTGGCAATACGCAACCCGTCAAACGCCTGTGGCGAGGTGACCTCGTGGACCAGATGCAGGTCGATATACAGAAGGTCGGGCTCGCCGGCAGCCTGGCGCACAAGGTGGCGGTCCCAAACTTTTTCACTCAGTGTCTTTGGTGCGCTCATCTGATCCTCCACGATCGCTGGTTCAATTTGATGCATTTGCTTTTGTACGCTTCGACTGTTCGGCACATGCTCACCGATTACATTGCGGTCGGTTGTTGCGACCGCTCGGATAGAGCTCAGGTAACGCAACTCTCTGAGCCGGTAAGTTCACGTTCGGTTCGTGAACCTCGTCTCAAATGGTGAGATACGCTTCTTGTGTGTCGAAACAGACTATCAGCGATGTAGGGGTACTCGATAAGGCTATGGCCATAGTCGACGCCGTTTCCCGCGGACCTTTGTCGTTGGCTGGTCTGGTTGATGCGACGGGCTACCACCGAGCAACGGCCCACCGCTTGGCCGTTGCCCTCGAAGCCCATGGCCTGCTGCAACGCGATTCGGTTGGTCGTTTCATGCTCGGCGGACGTTTCGTGGAGCTCGGTCGGCTCGCTGGCGTTGGGCTGCCCCTCGCCGATGCTGCCCGGCCGATTCTTGAACACCTGGTGCGGACGACGGGCGAAAGCGCACAGCTCTATATCCGCAGTGGCGATAACCGGGTTTGTATCCTCGCTGTTGATTCACCTCAGAGTCTGCGCACGATCGTTCCCGTTGGCGCCACCCTCCCTCTCGATCGCGGTTCTGCCGGTGGAGTACTGCTTGGAAACACCCCCGCCAAAGGTTGGGTCCAAAGTGTCGGTGAACGCGAAGCCGGCGTAGCATCAGTAAGCGCACCTATTATTGGTCGTGACGGCATAATCCGAGGAGCCGTATCCGTAAGTGGACCTATCGAACGCACCACCAAATCCCCCGGCACTCGCTACGGCGCCGCAGTAATCGAAGCCGCCCAATCCATAGCCCAATCCGCTGGCCTGTTGTAACAGGGGCAAAGGTAAACCCCTATTTGATACTCCGCGACATCCGAACAGCAGCAAGCATTCGTTGTCCAACCGGTTCTTGAAGCACTATCGAAGTAAGGGTGTTGGCGGACTACGTGTATGTAGGTGCGTCGACCGATGAAACCGATGCAAGGAGGCGATTCACTCGTGAACGAAAAACTGTGTCGGTCTCACAAGAAGTTCAGCCCACTCATGTTCTCGAAATAAAGGATGGTTTTTGCCTTTCGGGTCGAGGTGCCGCGGTTCTTGGAATCATGCTGCCGGGACAAGTTCAGGTGGGCGACTATCTGGAGATCCTTGACGGAAAGCAAATGTTCTTGTGCTCAGGAATTGAGCTTGTACAAAAGCGTCCAAGGGCTCGTTGCACTTGTAGTCCGAATGCTGGATCAGGAGCCGGCCGATCCGGAACTCTTTGAAAAGGGTGGATTGCTAAACATCACACTGAAGCCCAGATCGTCGAACTCAAGCTGACTTTGCGAACAAGTCGGGATAAGCGTTGCGTGTTTGGTCATGCCGCGAAGAGGTCTTCGCTCGCGGGTTGATGTTTCGCGAAGGGGGTGGGTTTGGGAGTTTTGAGTGTGAGCGGTAACGGGCGGGCGATTGAGGTGAGGGTGGTGCCATCTTGGTAGGTGAACGTAATGGTTTGTTCGGGGTTGCCGGTGATGGTGAAGATACCGTCGTGGTGGGTTTGGTGGCAGCGGTTGCAAAGGTTGATCATGTGTTGGACCGACGTGGTTCGATCGACTCGATTTTCGAAGATGTGGTGGGCTTGGGTCTTCCCGATGCCTTGACACTCGGGTATGCGGCATGGTCCATCGCGGAAAGCAAGGTAGCGATCCTGCCGGAAATCGGAATGGTGCGCGGTAGTGATGAGCCCGGTCGGTAGCCCGTTGATATCGCAGTGTTGGATATCGATCCGAGCATCGCAGAGAATTGCTTGAAGCCGAGGGTGGTCTATCGGCGGACCGTTTTCGATGCTGAGTGAACCGGTCTGCGCATTCCAATGAATGATCAATCGAGTATCCGCTCGGTGAACGACGACCGTTGGTGTTTCGCTCGACTCTGCGCGTCTCGCATCGTCTCCCTCGTACTCAG
>JAYTWN010000192.1:0-6388 GCA_043743435.1 Acidimicrobiia bacterium | reverse complement strand
AAGGACTAATTGCTCGAAGTTGTCCTTGAGTCGCTGCAGCACTTCATCGAGCTTTTCCGAAAGTTTGGCAAAGTACACCGGGTCTTCTTCGGCATGCCCGCGGATATGGTGGCGCAACGCATGTTCCATCTCCGAAGCCTTGGCCCGTGCCGACGGTTTTTGACCAACAGCCGCTAGGAATCCCGGATCGGTGATTTTGACGGAAGGAATTTTCTGCGTGAGATCAAGCACCGTGATGTGATCATCAATAAGTTTACGTACTTTCTCCTTGTAAACCCGAGGATCAAAGTCACCATCGACAGTGTCACGATAACGGCGGCGAACCATGATTTGTATCTCGGTGAACAGCACCACATCATCCACGACGCTCAGAATCGCAGGCCGAGGCGCAACGGTGTCATAGGTATCGAGAAGTCTGCCCAGGGCAACATCAAACTCGGCGCGCAGCCGTTCGTCTTCAAGAAACTGCACGCATAGCTCGATGGAATCGGCATCGGCCGCGGGCTCAATGCCACGCTGCACAAAGATTTGGCGCACTCGTTCGCATTGCGGTGCGAGCTTTTCAATCTCGGCGGTGAGCGGTTGCAGCGCAGCGTCTACATCGGGGTCGAGTTCACCATTCTCACCGGCATAGGCCTTGAGCGCCTGCGACAGTTGAGACGAAACACCGTAATAGTCGACGACAAGCCCGCATATCTTTTCGTCCGCCTTGCGATTCACTCGGGCGATTGCTTGGAGAAGTTCGGCTTCTTGAATCAATCGGTCGAGATAGAGCGCCTGTGCCCGCGGTGCATCAAAACCGGTAAGCAGCATTGACTTCACGATGACCATGGCTAGTGGGTCATGCTTTTCGTCGGCTGGTCCGAGACGTTTTTTGAAGCGTGCGATCCGATCCTTCTGGGTCTCTGGTTCGGTCCACGGTAGATACGAGGCCGGATCATTTTGAGCACCGGAGATAACCGGTTCAAACGTAAGCGAACGAATCATGTCACGGCGGCTCGCGGCGTCGGCAAGAATGCGTTCTTCAAACGTCAGCATCGCGCCCCGATCCACGCGGGCTTTGAGACTTGGTGCTTCAAGTTCCACTTCGGCAACGAACTCGTCACGAGCCTTTACAAGCGCGCCGTGGTAGCGGATACAGGCTTCGCGGCTGGTGGCTACGAGTATCGCTTTGAAGCCCCCGGGCATCACGGTCGACACGTAATGACGGATCATGTCGGCGGCTTTGGCGGCAATCATCTCCGGCGCTTCGAGCACTTCGGCGGCATTGGCGTATTTGTATTGGAGGGTTTTGCATTGGTCATCGGTGAGATCCACGAACCAGCGCAGGAACACATCGTCCATCTTCGAGGCGCCCTTCACGGTTGCATCGGTGGTCTTACCTTCGTAAAAGATCGGCACGGTTGACTCGTCAGCTTCAGATTCGCGCAGCGTGTACCGATCGAGAAAGCCGCCGAAGATTGACTCAGTCTTCTTCTTGTCACCCATGATGATTGGCGTGCCGGTAAAACCTATGCGCGCAGCATTTGGCATCGAAGCCATCAGCGTGGCGTGGGCCGTATTGGTATGTGAGCGGTGGGCCTCATCGACCATCACCAAAATGTCATCAGACTCGTTCAGTACGCCGAACACTTCGGTATCAGACACACCGGTATTCGGAAGACCGGTGTTCGACACATCAGTACTCGATAGACCGGTACCGGTTGCGGTGTCGTTTTTGTTTGTCGTGTCCCGGTACTTCTGGATCATGGCCATTACGACACCCGGGCCAGGTGTTGCGATGAGTTCCTTGACCATTTTGGTGTTCTTGCCAATGCGCACGTTTTGCGACGTGAGTTGAGCCGTATCGCCGAGTTGGGATTGCAAATCAGTACGGTCGGTCACGAGCACGATCTTGAATCTGCGCAGCTCGCGATGGCTCCGCATGGCCCGGATAAGGAACACCATGGTGAGGCTCTTGCCCGATCCTTGCGTGTGCCAAATGATCCCGCCGCGCCGATCAACATGACCATCCTGTGTCTTGGTTTTGCCGGACAACAAACGAGCCATGGCCTTCTGCACGCCGCGATACTGCTGATAACGGGCGACAACTTTGACCGTGGTGCCGGTCTCGATTTCCTGGAACACTGTGAAGTGGCGGACGATATCTAGCAATCGCTCCGGTGCGAGCATTCCAGCAACGAGCACCTCTTGTTGCTGAAGGTGCTGAACCGGTTTGCCCCGCTCAATGGCAAGTTCATCAAGGGTTACCGGGTGCGGGTCTTTCCATGCCATGTAATGCTCGGCGTGCGCAGTAAAGGTACCAACTACTGCCTTTTCAAATGTGGTGCCCACCGTGAACTGGTTGGTCCAAAACAGTTGTTCAGAACCTTCAGGTGTTTCGGAGCTCCGCTGATTCGCGTACCTCCTCAGCTGCTCGATCGCGTCGGTGACAGGTTTGCCGATTGCTTTCGCTTCGATCACCACGAGCGGGATGCCGTTCACGAACAGTATGACATCGGGACGAATGTCATCCTGCTGCCCCGGTGTGGCGACGGTGAATTGTGAGACGGCAAGGAAGTCGTTGTTCGACGGAATTTCCCAATCGATGAAGTTAATCGTTTGGTCCCTACCACCATCCCAACCTTCGCTCCCCTGAACGCTCGTGCCATTCAGAAGAAGCTCAGTGGACGTACGATTTGCCTCAAGCAGTTTCATCCCAGCGGGCATCGAACGCAACTCGGCAATTGCCGCATTGAGCCGTTCGTCGTTAAGCCACGGCTGTCCGTGTTGATCAACATTGTTCGCGCGCATAGCATTGTGTAGACGCTGCTCCAGCAGGACGGCACGATTCGATGTGCGCTCGACGTTGTCCGCGGGAATTGCACCCGGCCAGTTCAGTGTCTGCCAGCCGATTGTTGAGAGTTGCTCCAGCAGCGGCTTTTCAACAAGCTCCCACTCAGGTCGGCTATTCACAACGCCACCGTTCGAACGCGGCCTGACAGTAGATCGGAAGCGACGCCCGAGCGAAGTTTCCGATGTTTTGTTAGCCGATCATTTTCCTGTTTGATTTGAACTGCCGAATCACTTAACAAATCGACAATGCTTCTTTGGTCGCCAATAGGTGGCAGTGGTATCTCTATCGTCCTTAAGTTGCCAAGGTTTACGCGATCACGGGTAACGCCACCTGACAGTCTTGCGATCTGCCGTCCGATATCATGCTGATTAATGCGGCACATTACAAAAGCCGGCTCAGCAATAGATTGATCTAGGCGGAAACGAAAGCAATCGGCCTTAACGATTCCATCCCTTTCGCCAGTTGGATACATGCATGCACGCCCGGGGCGATGGCGCTCGTCTCCAAGAGATGCAATCAACAAATCGCCGGGGCGTGCATCGTGGCGGCCAAGAGTCGTTGCATAGTTCTCCGATACGTAGGCCTTGTCATTATTGATGAACTCACCATCGCCAAGATTGGAAAGTCGAACAACACGGACGCCGGGACCGTCGACGTAATGCGCGCTTGTGAGACCAGAGCCGAACGGACCGTCGACGCTCGAAAGTGCGAGTTCTCCCAGACGAATTGATCGCTTAACAGGCGCACCGCCAAGCAATGTGTGCGTAAGTGCAGTCCTAGCCGTAACGAGTTTGGCGATGACGCGTTCGGTGGCTTGGATGGTTTCGTCGATCGTGTCGAGGATCTCTGCGATCCGCCGCTGCTCCTCCAACGGTGGCAATGAAAATTCGAGCTTTGCAAGTTCTGATCGTGAAAGTTCTACCTGGTTCGTCGATCCTGTGAAACATCTAGTCTCAAGGAGTCGCTGTCCGATCGGTGACTGAAGCAGCGCATTTAAAATTCGTCCGTCGACCAGTTCTGAATCGCCACGGAGAACTGTTACGTGCCCGTCGATCATGAATCGACCGCTTGTTGATGGAAACACGCAGGACCGCCCGATGGTCCCGGTCCCGGTTGAGTTCAGCAAAACGTCCCCGGCAACGGGAGCGACCACGACAGGCGCAGACTCCATATGGGAACGAGTCGGCGAAACATCGAATCCTTCGTTTCTGACACACCTCTGGCCGATCGCAATGACCGCACTGCTATCGACGTAGACAGGGGCTGTTCCTCGCCGAAGGAGAGTCACCACCGAGTCGATCGTCGAGGATTTCCATTCACTCATAGCCGAGGGCCTTTAGGTGTTGGGTGAGTTTTGCTGCTGCGTCGTTGCGGGCTGATTCGAGTTCGTGCAGGGTGACGGCGTATTTGTCGGCGAGGTTGTCGTGCCAAGTGGTGATGCGACGTTGTAAGTCTGCATAGTGATCGCCGACGAGGTCTTCGATACGCAATTTGAGTTCGGTGGTGACTCGTGCGAATGCGTCTTGGTCACTCATTCCGCTTAGGCGCTTGTGTGCCTCCGCTAGCAGGCCGTCATCGATTGCTTTCAGGTTTTTCTTGGCGTTCGTCCGCTCCGCTTTAAGGGACTTCAGTTGTGCGGGTGTGAGCGCATCTTCTCGGTGTTCGTCGGCAGCGTCTTCTTCGTCACCGTCTTCGTTGGTAACAACAGCTTCGGCGGCCTTCACCTCGGCATCGAGGCGTGCGGCTTCGGTTGCTACGGTTGCTCGATCGGCAAGGCGTTCGCCGGCGAGGATGCGGATGGCGAGGGTGTCGGCGAGATCGGGAGCGTTCTTGTCATCTTGGCTAGCAACGGCGGTGGTGAGCCAGCCTTGCAGCACCATTTTCCAGCCTCGGCTTGCAGCAGCCTTTAGATCAAACGTGGAGTCTTCCCACCAGGTTGCTGCCATACCGGCCGCAGCAAAGCGATTGATACCAAGTGGCTCCACTGCGGTTACGAATGATTCAACCAGTGAGGTTCTAGAGCCAACGAGCGTGCCCGTCGCAGGGATGGCTTCGAGGGCGGGCAGTGTGACCAAGGTCCACCATGAGGCCAACAGCGCTTTACTTGGTTGGTTTTGCACGGCGCTCTGGATGATTGCGTGAGCGGCGTCTTTTCCCGACTGCTGGGTGACGGGGTGGGCAAAGTTCGCGTAACCATCAGCACGCGTACTGAAGAGCAGGGCCGAATCTACGCCTCCTTCGGTGAGCAACGAGTGTGCAGCCTCGATCTCGCTGACGGGAACGCCGCCGTGGAGATGGGCACGCACGTCTTGCGGTTCAGGGGGAGGTGCATTATCTGCATACCTGCGAATGTTGCAGTTGTAATCGTTTTCGGCGAGTTCCTTCGCGCTCACAACTTTGGCGAAACCTTCGATGTCAACAAAGTCGCGGAACGCTGCGGTGATCTTTTCTTCGTGTTGCGGACGCAAGAAGTTTTGAGCGCGGCCTTCGGAGAATTCACGATCAGCGTTAATGAACAACACCTTGCCGCGGCGTTCTTTGGGCTTGGCATCCTTGGCTCGCAGGATTAGAACGGCTGCAGGGATGCCAGTGCCATAAAACAGGTTTGGGCCGAGACCGATCACGGTGTCGAGAAGATCGTCTTGGATAATACGTTTACGTATATTTCCTTCTTCGCCACCACGAAACAACACACCGTGAGGCATAACGGTTGCGACCATGCCATCGCGTTTCAACACGGCGATCATGTGCTGAAGGAACATGAGATCGGCCTTCTTGCCGCCTTCGGGGGTGTAGCCGTAACGAAACCGTTCGGGATGCTTGAGGGTTTCGCGGTCATAGTTCTGGCTGAACGGGGGATTGGTGATCACACGATCGAAGTGTTTCAGTTCACCGTTGTCAACGTGTTCTGGGTTGGCGAGCGTGTCATCGTTTTTCAGATCTGCATCGTTGATTCCGTGCAGCAGCATGTTCATTTTGGAGATCGACCATGTGGTGCCGTTGTTCTCCTGGCCAGCGAGTTGGAGATTGCGGGGATTGCCACCGTTATCGGCCACATGGTTGCGGGCATAGATGAGCATGCCACCCGAACCCGAACACGGATCATATATAGACATACCTTCTTTGGGGTCGATAAGGCGGACCATGAGCTGCACAACCTGGCGGGGTGTGTAGAACTCACCGCCCTTCTTTCCGGCCGAATCGGCAAAATCGCGGATCAGGTACTCATATGCCGCGCCGAGGAGATCGGGGAACTCGAAGTCCTCATTACGGAGGCGATGCTTCGAGAAGTGATCGATCAGGTCACGCCACTTCTTATCGGGCACAGTGGTGTTGCCAACTTTGCGATTGAAGTCGATGTGCTGCAATACACCTTCGAGTGCGGGGTTGGCTTGCTCTAATGCACCGAGGGCCTTGTTGAGCCCGTTACCTACTTGGTGGTGCAGGTTCTTTTGCAATTCGTCCCAGCGAGCGCTTGTTGGAACAAAGAACGCATTTTGGTAATAGTCACGATCATCTGCGCGCTTAGCCGCATCTGTGGCGTTTCGTCCC
>JAYTWN010000191.1:0-2618 GCA_043743435.1 Acidimicrobiia bacterium | reverse complement strand
CAGAAAACCAAATTCTTAGTGACTAGTCAACAGTTCGGCCAAAAGTACTGGTCGATTCGCTAACGCAAATCACGGGATTTCGACCAGACGTTACGGGTCAGCCGTGCAGCCGAGCCAAACGTCGTGCTCGATGTCTACTCAACTACAAACGAGCCGTCGCAGTTCCAACCCCTTACCGAACTGCCATGTGCGGCAACTGCACCCTAAAAAGACCGCTCTCCCTGGTGTACACCCGTGGCGATGCGGTCGGTACGGTGAAGGATTTGATCGCATTAAACCCGGACACAGGTCATCAAACTAAGCGCACTTATCGGAGGTCGCCCAACTCGTTGTCGAGAAAAAACTTATTGCGCTTTAGAGCGCTGGGTTGGTGCCCATGAGGCGGAGCCAGCGAGCGTGGGAGGCGATGGCTGAACCTACACTGCGGTGACTGCGATAGATGATGCCGTACTCGTCGCACAGGGCACGGAGGCGCTTGGCCATGGCAGGGTAAGCGGTGTGGGGGACGCTAGGCGCTAGATGGTGTTCGATTTGGTAATCAAGCCCGCCGACGAGCACGGAACGAAAGCGGCCAAGCACCGAGCGATTCGCCATGACATCAACCGTTGTTTTGAGTTGGTGCCAAACAAAGTCGTCGTCACGGCGTGATGCATCGGGCAAGGCAAACTCCGCGTTATCTACACAGTGCGCTACTTGGAAGGTAACAGCCAACACCAAACCAACAAGCCATGAGCCAGCCAGGTACGTACCAATCACGGCCCACCATGGATTCCACGCCATGGGTAGCGCGAGGGCCCAAGCGACATGAAGCGCTTTGCCTCCGACAATGGCAGCACGGGAACGGAAACGAACATCGGTAATGGGTTTGTTGGCAACTCGTCCGCGGATGAGATCGGTAAAATCGGAAAGCACGAGCCACTGCACACCCATAAGGCCATAGAGCGGCCACAGATAAAGGTGTTGGAATCGGTGCCAAGGTTTCCAGTCCTGCGTGTCGGCAAAACGGGCGACGGCACCCTGATCAATATCGGCGTCGATGCCTTGCACGTTGGTGTCGGCGTGGTGAATGTTGTGTTTGATGCGCCACAGGAGCGAACTTACGCCCAGCAAATCGGCCAGGTATCCAACCGTGTTGTTCGCTCGCTCGGATTTGGCGAAGAAGGCGCCGTGATTGGCATCGTGCATGATGCTTGTAGCCACCATGATCAGCGAAATCACCACAACAACGAAGGCAATCGGCCGCAACACGAGGGGAGTGAATGGGGCAATCAGCGCAGTGAAACCGCCCACGAGGGCTAGAGCGATGATCGCGGCCTTGGCGTGCAGCCTGTGGCGAGCAGAGACAATCTCCTGTGCCGTCGGCATGGCCAGCGAACGTAACTGCTCGCCGCCAAGCCCTTTCGGTAACGCGAAAGCGTCACCATGACAATCTCCACGTGGTGGAACCGTCTTTCGAAGCGAAGACTCTTCCAGTTTTGTCCCGAGTCCGGACTTTTCCAGTTTTGTTCCGAGTCTGGACTTTTCAAAATTTGTCCCGAGTCCAGATTGTTCGAGACAAGGAAATGGGTCACTCAAGGGGCTTGCATGGTCGATCAGGGGAACAGGCATATGGTCCTATCGACCTAGAGGGTTCGTGGGCTTGAGGGAAACTAAGCCCAGATGACCATGCTCTCATGGTCCGAGGGACTACCCCCGGCAAAGGCCGAGAGACCCGCAGAACGCCAGGTAGAGCGGGGGTTAACAAAATGTTCACGCGTTTGTTGGCGCAACGCCCTTGAAACCGAATACCTTCAAGGCCAACAAAAGTTCTCCCAGGAACCCTTTGGGCACTTTTTAAGCACTTCCCATGCGAAATACGACGTGACCACCACCAATGAGGAGCATATGAAATACCGTAAATTGATCGCCAGCGCAGCATCCGTTGCCGTTTTGGCCCTAGTAACCGTCGGATGCTCAAAAAACAAGGCGGCAGACACTGCTGGAGCTGCCGTCGACACGACTGAGGCAGCGGCCGCTGAAACCACTGCAGCCACGGCCGGCGAAACCACAGCAGTGGCAGCAGAAACTACGGCCGCAATGGCCGCGGAAACCTCCGCTGCTGCGGCCGCTCCAGCTGCTGATTGCACCACTCCAACCCCGGTCAAACTTCAACTGCAGTGGGTAACTCAGGCCCAGTTCGCTGGTTACTTTGCCGCCGTTGATCAGGGCTTCTACAAAGCACAGTGTCTCGACGTTTCCGTTATCGAGGGCGGCGTGGATATTGTTCCGCAAACCCAACTCGCTACCGGCGCCGTTGACTATGCCATCTCGTGGGTCCCAAAGGCTTTGGCTTCACGTGAACAGGGCGCAGGCATCACCGCAGTCGCCCAGATTTTCGAGCGTTCGGGGACCTTGCAGGTTTCTTGGAAAGACTCCAACATCACGACCGCAGCTGACCTCAAAGGCAAGAAGGTTGGCAACTGGGGATTCGGCAACGAATTTGAACTCTTCGCCGGTATGACCAAGGCCGGAATCGATCCGTCGAAAGACGTCACCAACGTGCAGCAGCAGTTCGACATGCAGGCACTGTTGAAGAAAGAAATCGATGCCTCCCAAGCCATGATTTACAACGAGTACGC
>JAYTWN010000190.1:0-2633 GCA_043743435.1 Acidimicrobiia bacterium | reverse complement strand
GGTTCGACCGCCGTACCTTCGAAAAGTACATCCGGGGCCTCGTGACGATGAAGTAGTGCGGGCGACAGGAATTGAACCTGCACATCTTTCGATACCAGCTCCTAAGGCTGGCGCGTCTGCCAATTCCGCCACGCCCGCAAGGGATGACACCTCCCACGTTAATCGCCCGGGGCGCCTCCCCGTCGCAATTTGCCAAGAAACGCCAATGCTCCGCAACTATGAGGGCCAGGCGACCTATCCTGAGGGTATGGATTTGCCCGTCATCACTGCCTCAACCGCCATGACCCCCGGGGGCGATGTCTTCGATCGTCTTCTCAAGGAACGCATTGTGTTCCTTAACGGACAAGTCACCGACGATTCAGCCATCAACATCACCGCAAAGCTCCTCCTGCTTGACGCTGAGGATTCAGATCGCGACATCTACCTCTACATCAACTCCCCAGGCGGATCGGTCTACGCCGGCATGGCCATCTACGACACTATGCAATTCGTCCGTCCTGACGTGTCCACCATTTGCATGGGCATGGCCGCTTCCATGGGCCAATTCCTGCTGTGTGCCGGCACCAAAGGTAAGCGCTTCTCCCTGCCCCACGGCCGTATCCTGATGCACCAACCGCTCGGCCAAATGCAAGGACAGGCATCGGATATTGCTATCCACGCGGAGAACATGCTGCGCACCAAAAAGGAAATGGCTGAATTGATCGCCCATCACACCGGCCAGCCGTTCGAACAAATCTCGGCCGACTCCGACCGTGACCGTTGGTTCACCGCCCAACAAGCCCTCGACTACGGCATGATCGACGAGATCGTTGCCCGCAACCCCGGTGGTCACATCGTCCCAGCCGCCTAAGACCGGAGCGGCTTTCGGCGGTTGCCAGAGTTTGAACTTCCAACGGCACCTCTTCGGGGGTGTCGTTTGCTTTTGCAATGAGCTTTTCCCTAACGAAACTCGAAACTCGAAACACCGGTGTTTGCTAAGCGCGCTTTCCTCTTTGCCGATTGCGGATTTTGGATTGAGCTCTTGGCCGTTTGTGGCTTGCCGGTGTGCTTTACCGTTTGACCGAACGGGCCGCCAAGCGAGTGCCAATCACAATGCGAGGTTAGTTTGTCAACGTGCTTCGTTCGCAAACGAGGAGACAACGGCTTCGGCAGCACGTCGTCCGCTTTCCAAGGCTCCGTTGATCGACGCATTGTCACGATGATCACCGCACACAAACAGACCATGGCCTAGGGCAACGGGTCGCTGTGGATTAGCTAGCGCCGGTGCCGGTTGCGACGGTTGCGCATGCGCAATATTGTACGTGCGCAGATGATTCCACGCATCAACCTGTGGGCCAAACCAACCGCGCAATTGTTTGAGGACCGCGGCTTGCAGTGCGATGTCGTCGGCACCCGAATGCGCGGCGATCACCGATACCGAAACCAGATGGCGACCCTTTGGCGCGTACGCCGATGAAACGTTCGAAGGTACGCATACGTTGTTTACGGGCCCGTCGGCAGCACCATCACCGTTGAGCATGATGGTGGCCTCATCGATCGGGGCGGTAGGCGCATCAAAATACAAACAACTCACCGAGTTTGAACCTGGACCAACTACTAACTCGCCGAGCAACTTGGCTGCCTGGGGACCCTCGGTTGCAACCACAATGGCCTTGGCGCGCAGCACGGCCTGATCCAACAACGTGACCGAACCCGTGGTGACGGCGGCGACCCGAGTGTTGAGGCGAACCGATCCAGCAGGAACCCGGCCAGCCAATTGTTCGCTGATCATACCCATGCCGTTGGTGGGTAGCGCATTGTCGCCCTCAGCCAACATTTTGAACACAAAATCAAACACGCGGCTCGACGTCGACAGGGTTGGATCGAGTTGCACGCCTGCAAGAAACGGTCGAAAGAAACGTTCGATCATCGACGAAGAAAACTTCAAGGCGCGAAGCCGAGCCAGCGTGGTCGTTTCTGGTCGTTCCCAGATCGACGCAACCGAAGCGCGTTGGTTCATCAGCCGCAACACGCCAACCCGGGCCTTGTCGATGGGCGAACCAACCGGAGACTTCACGGTTTCCAGCAACGTCTTGGGGGCACGAAACGGATCGGCAATACGCGAGGTGGCTCCGCGCGAACGAATCAACGAACCCGGCGTGAACTTCTTCAACGCCAACGCCCGGTAGTCCAACATGATTTTGGCCTCAGGGTAGGCCGTGAGCAGCACCTGAAACCCTCGATCGAGAATGAACCCATTGACGTAATCGGAACGGACCCTGCCTCCAACCCCGTCGCCAGCTTCCAACACGATGACGGAAAGCTTCGCCTCAGCGCAATGAATCGCCGTAGCCAAGCCAGCCAAACCGGCACCGACAATAATGACGTCGGCATCGAAGGATTCGTTGGGAGAAATGGATTTGTTCGAATTGCCAATCACGGCGTTTGAATCTACTGACTGTTCGCTTACACCGGTAGCGACCCGCTGTGAAGAGCACCGCTTCGAGGATGACGAACGTTTGTTGTTGTTGTTGTTGTTGTTGTTGTTGCTGTTGTTGATGTTGGCCGGTGGGTTTGTTGTTGGCCGACTGGTCTGAATACTTGATCAAGGCCGGTCTGAGTGGATGGCCTACTGGTTGGTGGCGAGCATGTCG